>NZ_JBGONI010000002.1:0-3244 GCF_041439035.1 Vibrio sp. 1F263
CTCGTTAGTGATTGTACTCACTTAACGCAGTGTCCAAAACTACTGGTTCAGATCATCGTAGCTTTTGCAAGCATGTTGGAGTATTTGAAGCTGTTCTTTTAACTCGATCTTTAAGTCTTCCTTAGAACGAGAAACTCTACTTTTCTTTGACATAATTTATTACCCTTAGAGAGTATGTAGCTGATATTTTTACGGCTAACGCCCTGCTAAGGGGTGAGCAACGCAATACTGAAGCCGCCGCATACCGCCTTAATCACTAAATTCAACGCATAGTAAAAATGCCACGCGTTGCGAATCCCTCTTGAGCAGTTTGTTAGCTGCTAGCCCGGTTGCTTAGGAAAGACCTTTACATTGTTAGGTATGTGATACCAATTGAGTTTTTCACTAACCCAAACATGCGCTTGAGGTTCAAAAATGTCCGCTGACGATAGATCAATTGGTTTTAACTTTAACTTAACTGTTTCCGGTGCATCCAGGTTGAAATGATAAATTCTGTTTCCACAGTTTGGACAAAACATCGCACAGTTACGATTGCCACTATCTGCTAAGCGCTCCCAACTTTTCAGTTGACCAGAAAACTCTATTTTTTCTGCATCAACAACTGCTGTGATGCTAAATGGGCTAGTAGATAACTTTTGACACTCTGTACAATGACAAGCAAAGACCATTAATGGTTTGTCATATAATTCATAGGTAACTTGTCCGCACTGACATGCTCCTTTAAGTGGATATTCCATTTATTGTTCCTCCTCTGAACATGGATTGCAGCTAACGCCCAATTAAGTAGCTGACAACGCTACCAATACACTCAAATTTACCACCTTAATCACTGAAGCTAAACCGAGCTGAAAATGCCAAGCGTTGACAGTCTGCTTAAATTGCTTGTTAGGCAAGTACCCTCGAACAATATGGCTAATGATTTAAATAATATGCATCGTGCTCTTTTTTCCCTTCAACATCTTGAAGACCTGAATAGAAGTTAACGAAATCTTTGTCAGAGGAACTCAAGTGAACCCAACCATCAGCAACTTTGAACCAACTTAAATTCACCTTTTTATAAACACTAGGAAAAGTGCCCCACCCAGATTTTGAAACAGTTAGCTCACTGAATTTTAATATTTCTTTATACTCTGAGGTCTGGCTGGGTTGAGAGTAAACTCGAATTGGTTGGTTTCTTATTGTTGATGTGTCGTTATCATTTAACGTGTAACAACTTATCGATTTTAGTTCCCGATTAAACCAGACATATTGCAGTGCTTGCTCAAATGAAATGACTGAACAATCATTAAATTGAATTGCCCATTTATCATTATCAATGAAACCAAGATAACCAATTGCTTGATTTTCTGACGACACGCAGCCGCTAAGGAGAAACACAAAGATAAATCGGATTATATTCAAAACAACAAAACTCCCTTAGTTGCCTAACGCCTCGTTAAGCGGATAAAAATGGTTGGTTAAAATCGCGAAGCGATAACCAACTGTTTTTATTCCGTTTAAACGACTTGTTATGCGGTTGAACTTGCAAAAAACTCAAATCTCATGATCTGAGCATATTAGTATAAAGCTCATTAGCTTCGATTTCTAAGTTGCCACTCTCTTGCAACATCACCCATTGTTTTAGGATTTCCATCTTTAATCCAAGCCATAAACGGACGATCAAATTTAAAGTCTGGCCCACAGGCTTCTTTCAAAAAACTACGCACATTTTGAGAGCCTTTATAAGTATTCGTTACAGGCGTCTCTGCTGTGATTTTATCGCAATGCCAATCAAATTTATCCATATTAAGTATTACCTCCAGTACCGCATAACGCCTTGCTAAGTGGCTGATAACGCACACCCAACCTAAAGCAACGCACCTTAAAACACAAAATTCATTGGAACCAAAACTGCCGAGCGTTAGAAGTCCACTTGAGCAATTTGTTAGTTTGCCTACCCGACTAAGCCAAAGGCTTGGTGCCAAGGTGCTGATTTGATAGCTAAAGTAATGAATTCGAGCGCATAAGTAAAATAGACAGTTCAAAACTCAAACCTCGCCAACAAAACGCACTTGGAAAAGAAGCAGCATGCGTTAATTACCCGCAGTTCAACTCGCTTGAAATAAGAAAGAATTCATTCAATAAACTTGAAAACCAAATACTCGATCACCTCATTTTATGGCAAAGCATCAGCGACAAAGAAGAAGCGTAAAAGAGCGTTGAGAAAGAGAACAGAGTAAGCGGTGAAGGAATGAGTAGCGCGTAATAACCGAACCGAAAAATAGCCCACGCGAGATGATAATTTAGATGACAAATTTCGCGGAAGAACAGGCGTTTAGCTAGAGCACAAAGCAAATATTTACACTTAAAAAGTATTTCTGCACTTAGCAAACTAACGCCGCATTAAGGTGTGAGCTGCGCTCGGCTATACTTGAGCGAAGCGAAAATGCCGAGCGTTGCGAATCACTCTTAAATGCTTTGTTAGATTTTAGATCTCGAATCTATGCAAATACCTCGCAAAGACCCAACCAGTTCTATACTCTCCCGATTCATCACACAAATACTCAACCAGCACCCACCGTTTTGACTTTTCTATAAACTTTACAGTTTTTCCGTTTCCGAGTTCATCGAGTATCTCTGAATTAATTGTTGGATCATTCCTAACATGTAGGATTGTAGCTACAACAAAACGATAATTCTTGAGGTCAGTTAATTCGTACTCTTTCCGCGCCTCATTCACAATTAACTTAGGAGTTACCCTAGAGTTTGTATCACTAAATAGCTGTGACCAATCATCGTAAAGTGGCATAGATAAATTGCAAAATACTCCAATCCAATAACTAAAAATGAGCCCAATGATCAGCTGCATTGAAGGCGGTTGATTATTGTACCAGTCTAAAATGCTACCACTGCTCTCTGGTGCAGGAGCAGTGCTAAATTGAGTAACAGCGTCCTCGATGACACCCGCATTGATTTCAAAGCCAATTTCAGCATTAGAGCTATCCAAAATTCCAGCTAAGTCTTGCTGTAATATGGAGCCTGACATCTCTCTTACTGCTTGGATAGCTGCGGAGTCATTTGCAACAAACATACGAGAAATCGAGCTAGCTGCGATCAACGAAGCAGCTTCTTGCATCGCAAAAGATTTCAAATAGCCTCTTGCTTGCTTTAGAGCTGAAGACTCATAAAGCGACATTTGCTTTGCCACCTCGCTCGCTTGCTTTAGAGCCGAAGACTCATAAAACGACATTTGCTTTGCCACTTC
>NZ_JBGONI010000002.1:3343-286885 GCF_041439035.1 Vibrio sp. 1F263
CGCTCGCTTGCTTTAGAGCCGAAGACTCATAAAGCGACATTTGCTTTGCCACTTCGCTCGCTTGCTTTAGAGCCGAAGACTCATAAAACGACATTTGCTTTGCCACTTCACTCGCTTGCTTTAGAGCCGAAGACTCATAAAGCGACATTTGCCTTGCTACTTCACTCGCTTTAGTCAACGCTGACAATTCCTGTGAGGGCATCTGCCTTGCCATATCATCAAAACATAGTGCCTCAATCGTTTTTGAATTTTTATTACTTTCAGTCACTTTTTCACCAATAAATAGATGAACTCAAATAAAATCTAACGCCGTGTTAAGTGGTGACCAACGCCCACCGAACTCAAGACAACATACCATAATCACAAAACTAAAACTTGAAGCCAGAACTCGCAAGCGTTGGGAGTCCGTCTTTAACACTTTGTTAGTTTGCCAGCATGATGAAGCCGAAGTTTAGCGCCAAGATGCTGATTTGACGACTAAACTACTGGCTTTAAACACATAAGTACAATGAATGGTTTAAAACTCAAATCCAAGTAACAATTCGAGCTTGATAGAGAAGAAGTAAACACAAAAGTTACACGGTTTAGAAACCAAGTATGACAAAGGATTCGGACGATGAAGCCTGACAGCCAAGTGTGCTTGGTTTGAGTTTTTGCTGAATGTTCAGAGCCAAAGAAAACGCGAAAAAGAAATAGCCGAAAAGTTAGAAACCGTAGAAGACTACCCCACACCAAACACTTCCAATATAGTGCCACCGGAAAGATACTGAGATTAGAAAACTGACAGGTGAATAGCTAGAAACCAGAACCTAGCTTTAGACCAAAAATGCTTTTCTACTTTTGCAAACTAACGCCGCATTAAGGTGTGAGCAACGCTACCACGAAACTAAACCATACCACCGTAAACACAAAACCCAACGATGACACCAAAATGCCAAGCGTTGGGAATCACTCTTAAATGCTTTGTTATATAAATTATTTGTATCTATAGTCAGCTTAGGTCGATTGACTTCATAGTTTCAATCGAATAATCAACTAGAGAAAACTCTAGATCATTATATTCTTCATTTGGCAGTTGCCAAATGGCTTCTACTAGTTCTTTGCAGCACTGAGAGAGATAGTTAGCTAAGCCTTTATCGTTGTCGTCGAATGCTGATTTTGCGGCTGAAATTAGTGTTAAAAGAGCAAGTACATTATGTCTACATGTACTGACATCACCATTTATTCCTAAGATCGTCTCTTTGACCATCTCAATAGCACCAGACTTATTAAGCATTTCAAAGCCATTTTTGTTGACAGTATCAACTATCAAATTAGCACTTTCAGCAATAAGATCATCAAGGGAAAAATCTTTATGCGCTAGTTCATATTTTCCAATACCAAAGCGCTTCATTACTTTGTCTGCAACTTTAGTTCTAAATTGAACCATCAATGTCTTATTTGACATTAATTGCATACATGTATGAAGTAGAAATTGCTGAGGTCCGTCCGGTCCATCTACTTCAGCAAAAGAGCGGTTCATTGCTCCATTATATTGTGCTGGTGAGATTCCACTAGCTCTTGCAAAAGCAATTGCTTCCCTATCACCTTGGCTAGCAGCTTCTACTTCTTCCAAAATGAACTGGTACGCAACATGCTTTGCCCCCAATTTTTCACAGATAATTTCAGAGATCCTGTCTGATGCATGCTCGATTCCGTCTTGCTTAATGAGCTTCTCCAAAGGAGATTTTTTTCTGAATAATCCAAACATCACTTTATACCGCTATAAATACTTTACCTAAAAGATGAGCTTGCTCATCTAGATGCGTAATCGAAAGCGGACTTTTACTATCTTTTTTTAATTAGTGAAAACAAATTATTTCTTTCAATACGATAAACTTAGCTGATTTATATAACGCCCAATTAAGGTGTGAGGCACGCAATACCAATGCTACCGCATACCACCTAAATCACTAAAACCAACGCATAGCAAAAATGCCACGCGTGCCGAATCACTCTTAAATTGTTTGTTAAATTTAAATCACACGATATGGGATATCTGAATACGTTACCTTAACATCTAATCCTTTGGACTTAAGGTACATGGTCAATCCCTCCATGCATTCACCTTGAAAATTAGAAGGTCCAATTTTTATTTCTTTGATTGCTTCAATTGGAAAGTCAATTTTCAGAAACGGAATGAGAAAGCTTTGCTTGGGGCGAAAAGATACACTTTCTGTATTAACTAGCTGTAATGAAGGCGACTTATTTATTTGTTGAGTTCGTATCCCATCCAACTTACGGTGACCATAAGAAAACAGCCTAACCTCAGCTTCCTCTGAAAATGATGGATTCTTTGTTCTGGCTAAAAACGTTAGAATTTCTAGGAACGTATTTTCATGCAAAATGGTTTCATGCAACGTTCCACCCATTTTATCCAAATTTTGTAAAGTAGCCTTAGCAATAACATCTGCCACATAGTCCGTATGCTTCGCATCGTAGCAACAATCTTGCAGGTATCTAAAGTTTGCATGACCTTTTCTGCCACACAACGTCGCTTCCAAAGTGGCTTTGTCAAAACCAATACTAACACCACCCTCTTTAGGACAATAACTACGCCACTGGGATAACAAGTCACTCTCTTTTGAGAATGATGTAGAGTAGATCATGACTTCTTTAACATGAGAAATGAGCTGTTGGGTAATGTCTTGAGAGTATTGACCCGCGGCTCCAATGTAAGACTCTAGCTTGCTTTCTAGAATATCAAGCCCCTGGTAATACTCTTGCTCATCGTTCATAAACGAATGGGCACTTAACCAAAACTGCTTGTTTTCAATCAAGCTTTGGCATGCACCAATATCTGTATAGTGATAAATTACATCTGACACTGAGTTTTCCTGATTAAATTTAACAGTTCTTAGACAGAAAAATTCTGCATTTAAATATAGAATTTTTCTATCTAGTTTCTTATGCCATCAATTGTACTAAATTTAGTTCATCCATAACAGTGACTTATGATGTGTACATTGAAATTCAACAAGCAAATATAGAAACTTTCTATCTAGCATGATTCACATTAAAATCATCAGGTTATGTACATAGAAACAGTATCTAACACCATGCAAATCTAGCGTTCTTCCAGAGCAAATTAGCCCCTATAAATCCAATGCTTGACCCTATACGGTAAGGTGTTTATATTGTCGCCCGCCCAACGGGGCACATCCTAAAATGCACACCGGCCATCCTGCCATCATTCGTGTATTTATATTGATGTTGTGAACTTCCATGCTAACGAAACTTCGTCCTTTTACTCGTGAATCGGGTGCGCTTATGCATCTTTCGGTTCCTATCATTTTGACTCAAATAGCGACCCAAGCGATGGGATTTGTCGATACGACAATGGCTGGCCAAGTAAGCCCTGCCGATCTCGCCGCTATTGCACTGGGTACTAGCCTTTGGATTCCTGTGTTGCTGCTACTTCGTGGCGTGATTATGGCGCTAACGCCTGTAGTCGCTTACCACCGCGGCGCACGTGACTTTCAAAGTATCTCTGTTGAGTTCTTCCAAATGGTTTGGTTGGCATTAATTGCTAGCGTCTTGCTCATCGCTTACTTAGTGAGTGCGAAACCGATCTTAGAGTGGATTGGGGTTGCCTCTGAGATCATTCCAATTGGTAGCGACTATGCGTTTGCCCTAGCCTTCGGTGTGCCGGGTATTGCCCTGTTTTACACCTTGAATGGCTTTTGTGAGGGTATGAACAACACCAAAGTACCGATGATCATTTCGGTGGTTGGTTTGTTGGTGAATATTCCGGTCAACTACGTGCTTATCTACGGCAAGTTTGGCTTCCCTGAAATGGGCGCTGTAGGCTGTGGCTGGGCGACTAGCTTAGTGTATTGGCTAATGTCGGGAATGCTGTATTCCTACATTAAAGGTCATCACCACTACAAGACCATCATCAACTTTTCAGATGCGAAGCCAAAAGCAAAAGAGATGCTTCACCTTCTAAGATTAGGTTTACCTATCGGCATGAACATCGCGGTGTGCGGCAGTATCTTTGCGGTTATCGCGTTGATGATTGGTCGTATTGGTGCAGAGAACGTGGCAGCCGCGCAAATTGCACTTAACATTTCGAGCCTGACTTACGTGATTCCGATGAGTATCTCGTTTGGTATTACGATTCGTGTTGGTCACGCTTTGGGTGAGAAAGACGAACTAGGCGCAATTGAGCGCAGTAAAGTCGGTATCTTAGTTGCAGCGTTCATATCGTTGCTTTCGGTTGCGGTGTTCCTGTTATTCCCTGAGTGGATCATTAGGCTCTACACTAACGACCCTGCAATAAGTGCGACAGCAGCGGTATTGTTGACCTTTACTGCTATGTATCAATTCAGTGATGCTCTGCAAACCTCTGCTAACGGCGCACTGCGTGGCTATAAAGATACTAAGATCCCGATGATGTTAGCCATCGCTTCATACTGGGGCTTGGCACTGCCACTCGGCATGGTGCTCGGGCTAACAGACCACATTGTTCCAGCAATGGGTGAAGAAGGATTTTGGATTGGTATTCTTACGGGCTTAAGTATCTCTGCTACGCTGATGTTAATTCGCTTGCGATACGTAATTAAGAAGCGTGATTTACTGCCTTCAATTAACGCAGCAATTCGATAACACTGCTCTAGTAAGCGAATACCGCACCTGAAAGTAAATACAAAAAAGCGCGTTACTGCCACAAGGCAATAATGCGCTTTTTCTATTTAAATTGAACTGTGTTTATCTGTTTATCTGTTTATCGCCAAATATGAGCCAGCCGCAATCATTATTCCACCAGCACTTTGGTTTAACCTTTTATGTGCGCGTGGCGTTTTCAACAAACCTGCCATTCTGCCCGCTCCTACAGCGATAAGCATTAAACCAGACATTAGAGCGACAGATGCTAACGCGGAAACCAATACGATATCTTGTGAGCGTAAAATAGTCAGATCAATGAAAGTCGGCAAGAACGAAATATAAAACAGAATCACTTTAGGGTTTGAAGCTGAAATCAAAAAGCCTTGCGCGAAACTCGCGAGTTCGGATTTCTGACTCTGTTTGGCCGCAAGTTCCGCTGAGCCTTGCACTTCAGGCAGGCTCTTAAACATCTTGTAGCCCAAGTAAATCAAATAAGCTGCACCGACGTAGCGAATCACCTCAAACGCAATCGACCAATTCTCGGCGATCGTTGCTAGACCGAAACAGGCAAGTGCAAGATAGATAAGATCACTGCATATCATCCCTAACGAGAGAGTGATGCACTTTCGCCAACCATTAACCATGCCTCGAGCTAAAATGGCAAATACGCCAGGCCCCGGAGTAATACCAAATATAAACATGGCAATAAAGAATGTAATCGCACCTTCTAGTGACATTAGACTGTCCTTATCTATAACCCAACATAATTGATCATGAACGTATCATGAAGCTTCGATTCGGGTAAAGAACGTTTTTGACTAAGCGCGTTTAACACAACTCATGTTTTGAATAAGTGTCACACGTAATTTCCCCACTACGCTTAGACCTAGGCCCAGCCCCAACCCCAAACTTCAACTTCAACTTCAACTTCAACTTCAACCAGTCACCAGTCACCAAAGTGTTTTTCGTTAAGGCACAAAAAAGGCGAACCTAGAGGCTCGCCTTCGAAAACAATGATCGAAAATCAACGTGGCAAGATTAGTTAGCGATTGGAGACAGTAACTCTGGGTTTACGACTATATTTCTTACACCGTGGGCGTGGTCTTCGTTAAAGTCATTACCTTCACACCAGCTACCCACTGTTGCGATATTTACTTTCGCGACTTGTGGTCTAACGCTCCATGTGACTTGGAAAGGCGAACCTTGTTCATTGTAACCAGGGCCTGTTGTAGAGCCTGCGTATTGAATCGCTGACCCCGTATTTTGTGGAATATTTGGTGCTTGGTTTAAACCGTTGACTTTAGAGTGTTTCGCTAATGCTTCAAAGTCGAGAGCTTTGTCGTCATTAACTAATACATAGACTTGAGTTTCAACACGCAATTGTGGATTGTTAATCGCGTCGTTAAAACAAGCGCCCAGTGTTTCGCCCGGTTCGACTTGCGCCGTTGAATAAACATAGTGAACTTCAATGGTGTCCCCCGAATGCAAAGAACCATAATCGCTCGGACAAACCTTGCCCTTAAATGGTTTCAGCTCAGCTGAACTCAACTTACCTGTGTATTTAAAACCACTCTGGAAGCCCTTCCCATCACCATTGCCAGCGTATTGAGTAAACTCGCCGCCTTTGTGCTCAGCGTTCTTATGGAAGTGAATATTACATAAGTTCATTGCTGTTGAATCAGGGGCATCCGAAAACAGTCTGGTATTTGTTCCTTTCAATGAACCCAAATCTCGTGGGGCTTGCGGGCCAAAACCTTGCCCTTGGGTGTTTTCAGAAAGCTTCGCTCTTTGTTCTGCGATAACACCATCTGATACAGACTCATGGTTCGCGTTAGATGCATTTGCTTGAGCAGATAACATCACCATCGCGACGCTTAAAAACACACTCTTGTTTTTCATATTTCTTCCCTAGAATATTGATAACTAAACCTAACCTGACCTAACAGCAAACATCTTACTATGCTCACATATGAATATAAGAGTTGTCTTTGTAAGATTAGATTTCATTGCTTACTTTCGGATGAGTATTAGAACCCCTGATGTATAGAACAAGTCAAACACAGTAAATACGGCTACTCCCTTACAGAACGAGTAATTTCCTACTTTGTTAACTGTCCCCTGACTTAGCGGCTTGATAAGCGATCAATGCATATAAAATGCAACGATGACAACGTTTGTAAGATCAAAAAGGCGAACCACTGGGCTCGCCTTCATCGTTTCATTCTATCTATTAGGTTGGCGTTCTTGGTTAACGGTTTAACCATTACCGGTGGCAAATATCCCAAACGTCATGACATTTAATGCATCTGTCACGCCCTCTAGTGATTTAATCACGGTCTTAGTCGGTTGGTTATGACGAATAAAATAGCTTCCGATGCCTTTTTCACCGCCACTCTTAGCATCGCTTTGAGTTGTATCTGTCGCTGCTACTTGAGAAGGTTCCACTGATTCTGGCTCTGCATTGGCGTGAGTTATCGTGTCATTATTTGAATCAAGGTTTGAGTTTGATTCATGATCAGTTATTGGTTGATGATTAACGAACGATTCATGGGAAGATTCAACGTTGGTCTCAGCACTTGTATCAATTGCAACATCGATATTGCTCTCTTCTTCCAAGCTTTTCGACATTGCGTCTTCGTTGCTCAATGTATTGTCGCCTAGCTGATTATTACTCGTTGAAGAACAAGCTGTTAAGAAAAATAGGCTAACGATGAATATGAGTAAGTTTCTCATCATAGTGATAAAGCACGAATTAATAAAACATCGTTCGATTGTAATTTATTTGGTTAACTACATCCAGCACCAAGCGGCGTAAAAGTGAAATGTCATGTACTTGAAGAGTAAAGAAAAGCGTACGATTGTAGGTCTAAAACTAATAATTCGAGACTTCAATCAGGTTGCCATCAGGATCTCGAATATAAACAGAGACAATTTTTCCCGTCGCACCGGTTCGCTGTACTGGTCCCTCTTCTATCACGACGCCTTGCGCTTGGATATGTTCGGCGACTTCAGCAATTGGCGTATTGGTAATAAAGCAGAGGTCCGCACTACCGACCTGCACACGCCTTGCCTTTGGCTCGAACTCGCTACCACTGAGGTGTAAATTGATCTTCTGCGTCCCAAATGACAACGCCAACCTGCCCTCGCCAAATTCGATAGGCTTCATTCCAAGTACCCGTTGGTAAAAATCGACCGTAACTTGTAAATCTTTCACGGTTAATACCAAATGATCTAAATGACTGATTTCCATCATTACTTGCCTGTAATTGAGAGTGATAAGGGCTTATTGGCGGTGACTAGGCACAGTTAGGTGAACAATGTCATTCGACAACCCACATAACTCATAACAGAAATGTAGGTTGGAATTACTTAACTTAGCCTTCGCGCTTACTGAGCGTGTAGGAAACTACACTATCATCACCAATCTTGAACACCCAAACATTCTCGCCATCCACAAACTGAAATTGATTGGCTGATTCAGTCGGCTTTAACTTCCCAATAAATTCAGACAATGCTGGCTCGTTAATGATAAAGCTTCCTTCTGAAGTATTCGCATCCAGATCATTATTCACTTCAATCTTCACGGTAGATTTAGGCAGAATGTCGGGTAACCAACCTCTGTCGAACAATCGCTCTTGTTTGGCTTGCGCATAAGTCGAGTACTCATCGCTAACCACATCTGAACAGCCAGACATTAAAACCAAAGCCGAAAATAAGACAGAGAATAAAACGTTAATTTTCATTTAATTACCATAACTGAAAGCTGGAGTTTGAGATTACGCGTTGCCATACAACCTCATTTCCATTCACCGAAATCCATTTTATAAATCAACCGTAATCATCATTCAAATTAATTGACTTTATTTACATACAGCCAGTGCTAGATAATATTCAGACCAAAGACGCCTTTTACATCGAACAGTACCTTTTGCGTCCTTTCCCTAGAGACTTCGCTACCATTTCGCAAAATATCGATGAGCTGCGCTTTATCATCCAGTAACTCAGCTCTTCTTTCACGAATGGGACGAAGCATCTCTTGCAGGCACTCTTCCAACACTTTCTTAGTTTGTCCATCGCCTAGCCCACCTCTTTGGTAATGCTCTTTTAGTTGACTGACATAGTTAGCGTCTGTGTGAAAAGCATCAAGATAAGTGAACACGATATTGCCTTCTACCTTGCCTGGCTCTTCAATTCGTAGATGATTTGGATCGGTATACATGGATTTGACTGCAGCTCTGATCTCTTTCTCTGTTGCACCCAAATTAATGGCGTTGCCCATCGATTTAGACATCTTACTTTTACCATCAGTACTAGGCAGACGAGATGCATTACTGAGAAGCGGTCTGCATTCATTCAAGATTGGTTTGCCAGCGAGCGAGTTAACCTTTCTTACAATCTCATTGGTTTGTTCTAACATCGGCAGTTGATCATCACCGACAGGCACTAAAGTCGCGTTGAAAGCGGTGATGTCTGCCGCCTGAGAGATGGGATAAGTGAGGAAGCCTGCTGGAATTGAACGTCCAAACTCTTTGTTCTGAATTTCGCTTTTGACCGTTGGATTCCGTTCTAAGCGAGCGATAGAAACAAGATTGCTGTAGAACATGGTGAGCTCAGCTAACACCGGCAACTGTGATTGCAGACAAATCGTGGTCTTGGTCGGGTCAATACCCACCGCAAGATAATCAGCGACCACATTAAGAATGTTGGAAGAAACCTTCGAAGGATTATGGGCGTTGTCGGTAAGCCCTTGCATGTCAGCGACCAATATCGTTTGGTCGTGAATATGCTGCAAAGATACTCTTTGTTTAAGTGAACCGACGTAATGACCCAAATGCAAAGGCCCAGTAGCTCTATCGCCAGTCAGAATGATTTCAGGCTTGTTGGTATTGTTCTTACTGCCAATATTATTGCTGTCGGTATGGCTGTTTGAGTTGGTATTCATGGTGTATCTCCAAGTTAAAAAGGCTACTGGAGATAAAAAGAGGCGACATTTTTGATGACATTCTTAGCTACCGTCCAGCAGCTAAAGAATGTAAGTATTCCGTGCTGCTCTATTGAGAGCACCACCAAAAGAAAATTGAAGTTGAAGCAGAATTAAATTTCATGGTTAAAACCTATCAACAATACAGACGAGCGACAACTGTTATTTACGCGCACCAAGAAAATAGGTCTTAAGATTAACAGGTTATAGGCTTAATCTTTACTGGAACACAGTTCAGTGATTCGGTCACACATGGCTTGGTTAACTGTGAAGTGGGTGTTGAGGAACGCTAGTTGGGCAAGTGCCGATTCAGCCGTGCGCTCGTAACCTTGGGTAAAGGTTGGTAGCAATTGAGCAAACTTAGGAAAGCGTGCTTCTAGCCTTCTATCCGACATAAATTCATCAACAAATTCAGGCTCAGAATGCTCAGTTTGATCCACAAGATCGATCAAACGATCAAGTGCGTAAGATTGAACGAACCGACTGCCCGACAGCTTTTCGCCTCGATTATAACGAGACATGCCGACATAAAGATTGGTTAGAGCCTCACCAATGATCCACTCTTCGGAGTTAGTATCTGCCTCCCCTTTTACTGGTGGGATACAGCACTGAGTATCAAATTCAGGTTGCTGCCAAACAATGCGCCCTTCAGCAAATGGAATATGCGCTAACTCGTGGGATTCAAACACCGCAAATTCGCAAAAGATTCCGTCAGCGTACAGGACTTTATAGCCATCGACGGTATTTCTCACCGCGTAGTCGATTGGGTGAATGTCTGAGAGCCAATGCAAGCTGTCTAAGAAATACTGCTTATGCCCCGTTTGTACTATCGCGAAAAAATCGACATCTGAATACTGATCAAGTCGTTCTGTTTCAATACCTACCGAGCCCAATCCCAGTAAAGCATGAGCCTTACCCGATGCTTCCAAAGACTCCCCAATCGCATCTAAACGCTGTAGTAATTTTTCTGGTGTGTTTATATGTCTTGTCTGTATCACTTTGTCCGTCTGCATTGCTCAATCCCTATCAAGTTGAATGCCACTCAACCTAACTGATAGTTAGAACATCTAAGAAGCTTAATTTATAAAATGTGTGTTTTGGATAACGATCTGCGCAAATTATTGTTTGAATTACGGTGGGATTTAGAGGTGAGAAAGAGTGTGTTCAAGCTATAAACAACACTCTTCTATCATGACTTATCTTTTTAGCAGCTTATATTTGCAACAACTGATATTTACAAACAATTAAACGATAAAAGATTCAGGGTTAAGCCGATGACTTCGCTAAGTAGGCTGCCATTTCTTGTGGTGGCACCATGCCTCCGCCTGTCGCCCACACAAGGTGTGTTGCATTCGCTAGCGTCGACTCATCAATTTCTAGACGAGTAAGGTATTCACTATTTTGTTCAACATGAATCGCACCCGGCATACCTGCTAGTGCAGAAGGCTCAAGTTGAATGCTCTCTGCTTGGTTCAGTTCGCCTAACAATTGGTACATGCGTTCATCGGTTAATGTGTAATAACCATCAAGTAAACGCTCCATCGCGCGCCCCACAAAACCTGAAGCCCGACCCACCGCCAAGCCGTCTGCTGCGGTTAGATTATCAATACCGAGATCTTGGACTGCGATTTCGTCATGCAAGCCGGTATGGACACCCAACAACATACAAGGCGAATGGGTCGGCTCAGCAAAAATACAGTGTACATGGTCACCAAAAGCCATCTTCAAGCCAAATGCCACACCACCGGTGCCGCCACCGACTCCACATGGCAAGTAAACGAACAGTGGGTGTTCTTTGTCGACGACAATCTGTTGCTGATCAAATTGCTGTTTGAGCCTTTGTCCTGCCACCGAGTAACCAAGAAATAGAGTTTGAGAGTTTTCATCATCAATGAAAAAGCATCGTGAATCTTGTTCTGCTTCTTTGCGCCCTTGCTCTACCGCAACACCATAATCTTGTTCATACTCAACGACGTTGACACCATGCTCACGCAGTTTGTTTTTCTTCCACGCTCTCGCATCAGCAGGCATGTGAACCGACACTGTAAAGCCTAACTTGGCACTCATGATGCCAATCGACATGCCTAAGTTACCCGTAGATCCTACCGCAATGCTGTATTGTTGGAAGAAGTTACGAAATTCAGGTTCGAGCAACTTACTGTAGTCATCGCTCTCACACAGTAACCCAGCTTTAATGGAAAGCTTCTCGGCATGCGTTAGTACTTCATAAATGCCACCACGGGCTTTGATTGAACCTGAAATCGGCAAGTGACTGTCTTTTTTCATCATCAAACGCCCTTTGATAGGCTGCTGATAATGCGCTTGCAATACTGATTTCATAGATGGAATGTCAACAAGCTCAGACTCGATGATGCCATTGGTCGCTTGTGTTTCAGGGAATGCCTTCGCCAGATAAGGGGCAAACCTTTGTAATCGGACGCTTGCATCTTGAATGTCCTCTTCACTTAATCCCACATAGGGCAAACCTTGCTCTAACGTCGTGATGTTTGGGTTAAACCAACTCACTTCTTCTAGCGCTATAAGTTGTCTTAACAACGGGAAATCGTTGGTGATCTTCTCTATATTTAATTCACTTTTTGGGTTCAAATCAGTCATGGGTGACCTTCTCTGGTATAGCGCCATCATCTCTGGTACTCAGCAATCTGCGCTCGTACAAACATTTGGTTTTGAACCTATTAAAACGGTATTTATACCATTATTCAATGACCTGTAATTAACTAGGCTTGCTTTGCTCGATACGCCTTGCGACTTAATTGCTCACCACTGTCTTGATGTATTCACTAGGCGATAAACCAAATTTTCCTTTAAAGCGCTGACTAAAACGTCCTTCCGATTGGTAACCGCAAGACTGAGCCAACATCGCCACATTCTGCTGTCCGTTTTGCATCAGATAAAGTGCGTGACTCAACCGAACTTCAGCCAACACCTCACGATATTGCATACCTTCCAGTTTGAGCTTTCGGATAAGCGTGGCGCGACTCATCGCAAAGCGCTCTGCTACCGACTCTAACGGATGTTTCTCGTCCGGTGAATGCGAAAGGTAGTGGCTAAGTTTCTGGCTAAACGAAACGTTTGAGCTAATAAACAATCGATGCAACACGCCCTTCTCGGCTAATTGCTGATACAAACCCTGCAACCAAAATTGTTGGGTTTGTTCACTCATGCTCTGACGATCAAACGAAAACAACGCATTGAGAGAATCTTGCAAACCTCGATCTGCCTCCACGGTGGGTAAATCCAGTTCAATTGCTCGATCCTCACTCAGATCGAGCATTGCTTGCGTCGGTTGGAAATGAAAACTGAATACACGCGAAAGGAAACGTCCTTTGTGGGGCATGTTCTCAAAACTCAATGACGCTGATGCCTCACACAACAGCAGCTCAGAATGTGAGAGTTCTGCCGCTGAGTCTTTCCAAAACAGGCGCTTACTGCCTGTAATGATCTGAATAATACTAGGGGATAGAATCCTCACATTACGCAGTTTTTGTAACTGCTCTGCACGAAAGATCGTCACTTGATATTGATTCATCTCATCCCCTTATTTGCTTATTTGCTTATTTGCTTATTTGCTTATTATGTACGTGTATAAGCTTTTAACGTACATAAGCTATTAACGTGTATAAGTTGCCGTCAGTTTCGCTTTGTCTAAAGCCATGCTGTTCAACGTGAATCCAACCACTGCCGACGGCGTGTTTTCGTCTAGGTTAAGTTTGTCCGTTGGTAATGCCCAAACCGTGAATTGATAACGGTGCATACCATCTTTTTCTGGAGGACAAGCGCCACCGAAACCTACCGTTCCATAATCTATGCGGCCTTCTTTGCCACCCACTTTAGAGACATCGACACCACGAGGTAGCTCGCTCACTGTTGCTGGAATATCAAACGCGACCCAGTGCCAGAAACCACTTTCAGTCGGAGCATCTGGATCATAAGCCGTGATTGCAAAGCTTTTGGTTCCTGCTGGAACATCTTTCCACATCAATTGTGGTGATAGGTTACCGCCGTCACAACCCCAACTTAAGTATTCAAAGGTCTTCGCCATTGGGTGACCTTCTTGAATATCGTTGCTGATTAATTCGAACGCTTGAGCAGAGCCTGCCGCCAAAATACTAATTGCTAATACTGATTTGATGATGAGTTTCATGATAGTTCCTCTTATTAGGTATGAGTCCAGTATAGTTCCCTCCACACGCCCAGTGATGACAATAAGTACACAATTATCTAATTTAACCCAAACAAATGATACTTACTGTATTTTTACTTTATTATTTAAAAGCATGACCCACTCGACAATTTGTTGTTAAAAGAACACTTGTTGACATTCAGGTTACAAATCGCATCCAAAACTCTTTAGACTCTCCCCACGACTTTTAACGAGAATGATTGGATGCACAGGTTTACATTGGCTCTTTGCTTAACCTTTTGGCTCCCTACACTAGCCAATGCCCAAAGTTTGCAAGACAAGTGGCAAACTCTGTATCAATTGAGCTGGCAATCGTCTCCTATCTCAGTTTCTCAGAAAGAGTTAACCCAGTATCCGAAAGCACTTCTTCAGGAAAGCAGCCGCTACCCGGATTTCAACAAATTCAGTTGGGAAGACATCGCCGCACTCGCCTCGATACAAGATCACTGTCAAGCGATTGAACGCTCCAACCCTTCTTTGAACGATGCCATCGAATTCGAACTCGCTGTGTGTCAACAACAACCCTTGGATTCAATCTGGTTCGCGGCACACTCAAAACGGCACCCTGCAGGTGGTAGCTTCGCTGATCGTTATGTTGCTCGTTACCCAAAAAACAGTGAACAGATTCATCCTTTTTTGAGTATCAGCAATCCTTTGCATCCGTTATTTTCCAAGCTAAAAAACTTAACCACGCAAGGCAGAGAAGCACTGCTCAATGGATACCGCGCTTGGCAACAAGGTGATGTGCTTTGGTTGAGTGGCGAACAAGGTTGGAAAGCGATTCCACCGGAAGTTTGGAAGCCTATCGCCGAGCAACAAGAAGTGACCTTGTCAGGCGAAAGCTGTTCTTTTCATTACAGTAACCTGTGCCTGAGCGAGTCGAGCAACGACAACCTGATCATGAAAACGTTGATCTTTACATTGCTGTTTACATTGTTATCCGGGCTCGGCAGAGTCTTGTACCTAAGAACAAAACAACGAAAAGAGAGGCAGTTCGTTTTACAGCTTCTTACTCATGAACTGCGCACGCCAATTACTAGCCTTGGCTTAACCGTCGAAATGTTCAGAAACCGCTACGATGACTTTTCTGATGAAACTCAAAATGCGGTTTGGCGTTTAATATCCGACTATCAACGGCTCTCTCAGCTCACTGAAAACAGTAAAGTGTATCTAAGTGCGGATCAGTCGGAGCCTTTATTAAAGCAGAACGCATCCTTAGAAGAGTGGCTCGATCATGTATGTGAAAAGCACAATATCGAGTATCAATGTGATTCAAGTGATGCTGAACTTAACCTACCGTATTACTGGCTAACCATCTGCTTAGATAACTTGATTAAGAACGCTAAACAGCATGGTATAGGTGAGGTTTTGGTCAAGGTAGAACTCGCTGATAAGCTCAGGATTGAGGTGCAAGACGAAGGTCACTTCCCTTCTTTTCTGCAACGGTTTGTATCTCGAGCAACACCGAATATCAATCACAGACAAGACAACATGGGCATTGGCCTGACTATTGTCGAACACTTGATGAAACAAGCGAATGGCCGTCTCATCATTCTCCGTAATCCAACCCGATGTATTTTGGAAATCGCTTATGAACACCCTACTGCTGATTGAAGACGACCAACTGCTTGGGCAAGGCCTCGTCAGCTTCTTTGAGTCCAATGGTTATCAATGCCTTTGGGTGCAAGATGCTCAGAGTGCCAGTAAGCTGTGGTTACGAGCCGATCTCGTGGTGCTTGATCGACAACTTGAAGACGGCGACAGCTTGCGACACTTACCTAATTGGTTACTGATCAAAGCCCTTCCTGTAATTGTGTTGACCGCCAAAGTTGAAGTTCAACAACGTGTTGAAGGTTTAATGGCAGGTGCCAAAGATTACGTGACTAAGCCATTTTCGAACGATGAATTGCTTGCTAGAGTCATTACGCAGCTTCGCCCGTTAGGTGTTAGCCACTTAGATTACGCAAATATCCAAATCAAATTGTCGGAACGGATAGCTTATCTGGCTGAAAGTCCAATCACGTTGAAACCTAAAGAGTTTCAGCTATTGGTACTGTTTGTTCAGAACCAAAGTCGTGTGTTTCATCGAGATGAGTTGCTCAATAAAATTTGGGGTTATCAAGCCTTCCCAAGCACAAGAACCGTTGATAACCACATACTGCGTTTACGTCAAAAGCTACCAACGCTGAAACTAGAAACGCATCGTGGAGTTGGTTATCGTTTGGCTGGGGAATCACAATGAAAGTAAGCTCTCTAACAGCACTGTTCTGCACATTGCCCTTTGCGTGCAATGCGGCTTGGTTTACAGACACGCCATTGCAACACACCTATCAATCACTGCTTGATGATCAACCGCAAGTGGCATGGCAAGAACTGCAAATCGCGCTTGATCAGGCAGAGCTTAATAGTCAGCTTTGGCTACCCGTTAAACAAGAAATCCTGAGTCGGACTCAATGTGGAAGTACTCTTGAACAAAGTGCTACACCCAACAACCACATTCAAGTCAGCTTCATCAAGCGCCACGGTCTTTCATCACAAGGCTATCAGATTAAAGTGTCTGCAGAGCAGTTGAATGAAGCAGTAGAAGATCAAATACGAAGCATCTCTTTGATTTCACCAGAAGGAAAAGTGGTTATCGACGGACAACTCTACACTGATGTCCAATATCAAGAGATTGAAACCAGTGAGATGTTCATCAAACCGGAATCGGGGGTTTATCAGTTAACGATAGGTTCGAACAACTACCCTATTATTGTTGCTTTAGACGACAACAAGCGGTGGCTAACACTCGAAAGCAAACTCAACGACCCTCACATTGTGGTAACACCGCCTGAGATAATCGACAGCTGCCCAGACGTCAATGTCAGTTGGCAGTGGTTTGACGAAAACTACGATATGCTAGGCTTCAAGGTGCCAATCAAAACAACGCAAGCATCTCTTCCTACAGAAAGCCCAACCGGATCTGAAGCTAAACACTTGAGTGCATCGGTTGAAATGTTTGAATACCAAGGTGCGATTGAAATCCAATATGTACAGCGTGTCGCGATGCCTTTCTAAGTTAAGCTCGCTATACAATGGCATTAAACACCTAAGGGAAAAAATAGAGACATATAGGTGACAAAATACCAACGCGATTTGGGTGTAATGACCGTACTTACCCTTTACGGAATCTAGATATGGTCAACGTTCGTCATCAACTTAATTTTACGTCTTTTGCTATTGCAGCTCTATTCACGACTTGTGCGCTCTCGGCAAACGCACAAGATAATCAAGTCACTCTTACCAGCAAAAGCCACGTCAGTAACAGTAACGCTAGTCACATAGTGTCGATTTCAACAAAAACATTAGCGATAGATTGGAATGGCTTAAGTGTTAATAGCACTGCTTTGACCGTTGATCGTCAACCTCAAAAAGTTACTCACCTAGTCATAGACTCAAAAACCAAGGCATCTTGGACACTCATGCCGAGTGGAATCAATGTTGAAGCTGAGTTGAAGGAACATAATCTTCTTGTCCAATTCACCTTACCTGAAAACACACAAGTAAAACGAAACCAACCCATTGAACTCGTTTGGTTTGACCTAGCAGAACAACAAACTCAGACTCTATTTCTGCCCTTTAGTGAGGGGATGCGCGTACCGACCAACAACAAGCAATGGGCCGATTACTTAGTCGACAACCATTCCGGAAGTAACACCACTCAAGACTTAAAAATGCCATTTTGGACGGTACAACAGAATGATCAATTCATCAGTTATCAGTTGATTAACCCGACAAACAACCAATTGTTCTTTTCTGATGCATCGTCGGATACGTCCTCTGATGAGAAGACCAAGATTGATATGAGCGCTTCACACCAATTTACAACGCTGAATCAATCACAGCCTTTTACGGTTCGGATAACACTTGGAGACTCTTGGTTAGATGGCGCCAAACACTATCGCGATTGGCGTATTGAGAATGGTCTCTCTGAATCGCTTGTTGAAAAGCAAAAGCGTAACCCAGATGTGAATAAGCTGATTGGCGCAAGCCACGTCTACTTGTTTGGTAAAGACCCTTTAAGTATCCAAGATGTGAGCGACTGGTGGGGATTAAACGCTTGGTATCTAGAGGACTCTCAATTAAACATTTCAAGTGAAGCGAAGCGAGAGTTATCCCCTCTGTCTAAAGGCAAAGATTGGTTTAGCCAGTATCATAAACAACTGTTGTTGGACTCTATTAACCATTCATTACAAAGCTTGTATCCTGTTGCAACGCCAACACTTACTTATACCACCATTAAAGCTCAACACACCGCAGCTCAGCGCAAGAAAAGCTGGTTGATTAAGCATGCGTCCTCTTATCTCAATGATCCGGATACTTGGGGGCAAGCCTTGTCATCAGGCATGGTCAACAATCTGAACAAAGCAGGATTAAACAAGCTTTGGTTAGGCTTCGATAACTGGATGCCAGCATTCTACCAACCGAATGCAGTAGAACTGGCTAAGCAATCTGGTTATCTGGTTGGAACCTATGACTCCTACAACACAGCCATTCCTGCAAAGCTCAATGACAACTGGCTAACCGCCCAATTACCAAAACCGATGCGTGAAAGTTGTGCGATTGAAATGGCGGATGGCAGCCTAAAAAAAGGGTTTCGAGGAAACGGTTTTTACTTGAACCCGAATTGCCATTTGGATTATGTAAAACAGCGCGCCGTAGACATCATGCGTTTTGGTCACTTCAATAGCCTGTTCCTAGATGTTGATGCGACTGCGATGGCGCGTGAGGACTACAGCGATAATAGCAGTGAGACGGATATGCTTTCTGCCTTCAATAACCGAATGCAGTGGTTAAGCGATCAACCCGATTTGGTGCTTGGTTCTGAAGATGGTAATAGCCTGACGACAAAAGGCATCGCTTTTGCACACGGCTTAGAAACAGTCGGCTTTGGTTGGTCAGACAAAGAGATGAAAGAAGACCTACAATCACCTTATTACTTGGGTCGTTGGTATCCAGACCATAAACCTGACTTTTTCTTCAAGTCAGCTAAGGTCAAAGACCCCTACAAGTCATTGCTGTTTTCGCCTCAATATCGAATTCCGCTTTACCAAGCCGTTTTCCATGATGAAGTAATCAATACGCACCATTGGCACTCAGACAGCCTTAAGTTCACTAATGTACAAGCAGAAAGAGACTTAACCGCCATGTTGTACAACACACCACCGATGGTTCACTTGACCAGAGATGAAGCTTTATCAAGTTCAAGCACGAGAATCAAAGCATTGAAACACTATCAAGATGGCTTTGAACCGATGCACGAGCAGTTATGGGATAAACAGTTGGTCGATTTCGACTGGTTAGACAAAAGCGGAGACGTTCAACAAACTGAGTTCAGTGACGGGAGTAAAATCATAGCGAACTTCTCCGACAAGTCATTTCGTCACAACGGTATCGATATTGCTGCCCTATCGGTCAAAGCTATATTAGCGAATGGACAAGTCGTCGACTGGCAGCCCAATCATAGTTAGCTTCGATACGGTTTAGACAAAACGAATAATAGGAAGCTTAAGCACTTAACCGCTAAGGTTTTCCCCGTTACTTTTGCTTCCTATTTTGAAAGGCAGTCAGTAGATAGTCGATAAAGACCTTTTTACGTTTCGGCATCAACTGCCTGTCTGCATACACTAGGCTTACTGAAACTTCTGGCATCTCATATTCAGGTAACAAACGAATCAGCTTACCTGTCTTGAAGTGTTCCCGACAAATGAATTCAGGAAGCACCGCCAAGCCGAGCCCATCCACACACGCTGTTAGGCATGCCGTGATGGTATTCACCCGTAACTGACACGGCAGATCGATCAAAATCGACTCACCGCCTTCTAATTGCAAATGCCACTTAGGTAGACGCGCCGCCTTGTTGACGACCTCAATCATTCTGAATGGCGGTTTAAGATCATCGGGTGAAGAAATTTCACCAAACTGTTCTAAATACTCAGGGCTAGCTACCAATACACGCTTTGATGTTGTGAGGTAGCGAGAAACCAAGCTCGAATCCACCAACTCACCAATTTGCGCGTAAAGATCGATCCCCTCTGCAATGATGTCAACTTCTCGATTCGACAGTTCTAAGTTCAAAGTCACGTTTGGGTGCTCTTTTAGGAAACTGTGGATGTATGTGGCTAATACTTGATGTCCCAATTCGACAGGCAACACAACATTCAACTGCCCTCGGATCAAATCCTGATTGGCAGAAACCTCTAACTCAGCTTGGTTCATGATCTCTTGCATCTGCATGCTCGACTGATAAAAGCGCTCACCCTCTGGAGTTAAGACTAAACTTCGTGTCGAACGAGTGATCAACCTCACACCTAGGTGCTGCTCTAGCTCGTCAAGCTTTCGGCTGACGGTCGACTTGGTCATGTTCAATGCTTCAGCTGCGTGCGTGAAACTCCCACAATCAACAACTTGTGTAAAAACAGTCACAGCATTTAAGTCCATCGTATTTCTCCCAAAGCTATATTAGTAAGATTTTTGCAACAGTGTTTCCCTTTTTTCCTATCTTATCAATCAATCGAATTCATTTACAATTCGTTACATCTAAATAAAAACAAAATGAGAAATAAAAAATGACAGAGAACAATAACGCTTCGCAATCAGTAAGCACAAAAAAACGTAAAAAAGCTCCGCTTATTGCTACTGCGATCATGCTGTCATTAGGTCTTGCTGGTGCCGGATATTGGTATGGCTATGGCCAATACTTTGAATCTACCGACAATGCCTACCTACAAGGCGACATCACTAATATAAGCCCGAAGGTGTCAGGTTATATTGTTAAGTCTTACGTGAGTGATAACCAATCGGTTAAACAAGGTGACTTGTTGGTTCAAATTGATGATCGTGATTACCAATCTGCACTTGCTCAGGCGAATGCGCATTTAAGCGTCGTTCAATCAAGCGTACACAACCTTATCGCTCAACAAACGTTACAACGTAGCCAAATAAATCAAGCCGAGAGCCGTGTTGATTCCGCACAAGCTGAATACGAACGTGCTATTCAGCAAGTGGTACGTTCTCGTAGCTTATTAAAGCGTAACTATGCTTCGCAAGATGAAGTCGACAGCATGGTCGCACAACAAAAAGTCACCCAAGCAGAACTTGAAGAAGCGAAAGCAAACCTTGTCGCAAGTAATGATCAACTAATCGTGATTGCGAGTGAAATCGAACAAGCAAACGCATCCGTGACTGAAGCTCAAGCACAAAGAGATCAAGCACAACTTAACCTTGATTACACCAAAGTTTACGCGCCAGCGGATGGCGTGATTGGTAAACGTAGCGTCCGTGAAGGCTTGCTGATTCAAGCAGGCGCGCCATTGATGAGTTTGGTTCCAAACAACCAAGTATGGATTGAAGCTAACTTCAAAGAAACACAGCTAAGCGGCATTCACAAAGGCCAAACGGTAGAAGTCGAACTGGATGCCTTTCCGGGTCAGCCACTTGAAGGCGTGGTAGACAGCTTCTCCCCTGCGACTGGCGCCAAGTTTGCGCTACTGCCACCAGAAAACGCGACAGGTAACTTTACTAAAATCGTTCAACGTGTACCGGTGAAAATTACTATTCCAGATCAGCAAGAATTGAAAGGTAGATTGCTTCCTGGTTTGTCTGTGGTAGCGACCATCGATAAACGAGGCTAGATCATGAGTAATGCTGGTGTTGTCACCCACACTAATGATAACGACAAAGTTTCAAGACGCCATTGGATCGCCCTATTTGGCGGTTTGATTGGTGCGTTCATGGCGATTTTGGATATTCAAATCACCAACTCGTCTCTCAAAGATATTCAAGGCGCGCTGTCTGCCACCTTAGATGAAAGTTCGTGGATCTCTACGTCTTATCTAGTCGCAGAGATGATTGCTATTCCACTCAGTGGTTGGCTTTCTAAAGCACTCGGTAAACGCCGTTATATCACGTGGACGACAGCCATTTTCACCATTTCATCTTTGTTATGTTCGTTCTCTTGGAACATGACCTCGATGATCGTGTTCCGGGCGATGCAAGGCTTCAGTGGTGGCGCTTTAATCCCGCTTGCTTTCTCGTTAGTGATTCAGTTATTGCCTGTTAACAAACGTGCTGTGGGTATGGCACTGTTTGGGGTAACCGCGACATTTGCTCCATCTATCGGCCCAACGTTTGGTGGTTGGTTAACCGAGAACTTCTCGTGGCACTATATTTTCTACATCAATATCCCACCCGCTCTACTCGTGATCACCATGATCCGATATGGCTTGGATGATGAAAAGCTCGACCTTGGCACGCTGAAAAAAGCGGACTGGTTTGGTATCGCGACCATGGCATTAGGGCTCGGTTGTTTGGAAGTGGTGCTAGAAGAAGGTAACCGTGAAGAGTGGTTCAGTTCGAGCTTTATCATTGGCCTAAGTATTGTGTCTGCAGTGAGTTTGGTTTACTTCGTGATAAACGAACTCCAACACAAAAAGCCACTGGTGAACTTGCGGCTATTGCGGGATGGGCAATTTGCTATGTCTTGTATCGCCTATTTGATTTTGGGGATGGCGTTGCTTGGCTCTATCTATGTGCTGCCGATGTATCTCACTCAAATTCAGCAATATAACGCGATGGAAATTGGTGAAGTGCTAATGTGGATGGGTTTCCCACAACTTCTGATATTCCCAATTGTGCCCAAGCTAACACAAATCATTAAGCCTAAGTACTTGGTGACCTTTGGCTTCGCAATGTTCGGTTTCAGTTGTTACGTGAATACGCACATGACAATCGATTTTGGTGGCCAACAGCTGATTTTGTCTATGGTTCTGCGTGCTATCGGTAGCCCATTTATTATGGTTCCGCTGTCTTTGGTTGCGATGAAAAACATCAGCAAAATGGACACACCTGACGCTTCGACCTTAACCAACGTAATGCGCAACCTAGGGGGCGCATTTAGTATCGCGATTATTGCTACGTTGCTAGATAACAAGACGCGCGAGCATTTGGCGCATATCAAAGAGTCGCTACCTTCAGTGAGTCAGTTAGGTTGGCAAACGCTCAAAGATCAACAAGCGTTCTTTATCCAATCTGGCAGTGATGCCGCGACAGCGATGCAACAAGCGCAAGCTAGCCTACTTGGCACAATGCAACGTGACGCTGCTATTATGGCTTACAACGATGTGTTCTTAATGATGACGGCGTTCTTGGCTCTAGCTGCAGTATTGATTCTAAATATGCGTGATTAGCGCTAGAGTTTTGTTTAATAAAGCTTCAAGAAAAGAACAACATTTCGAATAAAAAATCGAACAATTAAACTGAGAGGTAAGCTTATCGGCTTGCCTCTTTTTTATTTCTAAAACACGTATAACCCAACGAAAATCAGGTAAAAGTAACCTGCGTTTGAAGTCTTTCATAGATGTTATCGAATACTCCTTAATTACCAATAGTTTATTGAGTTTTTGTCTGTGATATTGGCACCTTGACAATGTGCAACTTGACGCCTAAATTAAAAATAACATTTGGTATTGAGGAAAATGGATTTGACCTTACCACCTGACCTACGAGTTTTAATTGTCGACGACTCCAAGAGTGCAACTATTCTTATAAAGCAGCAACTCTCGAGCTTGGGCATTGCACATGATTGCATCTTTATTGCGACCGACTATCGACAAGCAATTAAAGCGGTCGAAACTCACTCTTTTCATGTACTCCTCATCGATTACCACTTAGAACAATCCTTCACTGGTTTCGAACTATTAGGAATTCTGTATCGAAATAGGCTCATCGACCATACGGTTGCGACAATTTTACTCTCTGGGGATATGCGTCAAGAAACGGTATTAACTGCCCTGTCAGGCGAGGCACACCATTTCGTTTCTAAACCGATTCATACTCAGAGGTTAGGTAAAAAGATCCAAAGTGCTGTGTCCATCTCGAAGAAGCTGACACAACTGAACGAGTTATATCCAATCACCAGTCAGGATAAATTGGCTCAAGCATTAGCGGTCTCGCCTAATGGCACTAGCGTTCAATTC
The DNA here is from genome assembly GCF_041439035.1 of Vibrio sp. 1F263. Classification (NCBI taxonomy): domain Bacteria; kingdom Pseudomonadati; phylum Pseudomonadota; class Gammaproteobacteria; order Vibrionales; family Vibrionaceae; genus Vibrio; species Vibrio sp. 1F263. The sequence continues at coordinate 27,192 of NZ_JBGONI010000002.1, forward strand.
GAAGCGACACTGATTGAACATTTAATTTCAGGTAAGAATTGGCAATTGCTCTCTAGCATCATTAACAACTCGAAAACCAACATGCACCCGACAAAACTGGTTGCTGAAGCTCTGATTCTCGACAGTTTAGGCAAACAGGATCTAGCCATAGATAAGCTCCACAACTTTCTGATCGCGCAGCCACTCTCATTGAGCGTCATTGATTGCTTAAGCTGTATCTACGAAAAACATAAGATGCTGCTTCCTGCTCTGAAATTAGCGATTCGTGCATTTGAGATGACACCAAGTATCAGCCATCGTGCAATCAGGGCGATTGACTTGGCTGAGAACGCAGACAACACACGTATGATCATAAAGTTAGGTGAGATGTATGCGACCCATATTTCAGCTGCTGACATTGATGTCATTCACTCCATTTGTGCGCACTTTAATTCATTAAAAGCGACTTATCAGCGCGAGACGCAACTAAAGTACAAACGTATTTTGCTTGAGCACGCCAACCAATTCACCGAATTAGTAAACCTGAAACTTCCGGTAAAACAACAGCAGCAGGTTTTAGCCAGCCTTGCCCTGTTTCAGAGCAGTATCTTGCTCATCGAAAATAGCCCTCAGGTTGCCCACAAAAAAGTGATTAGAGCTTCAACGCTGTTAGCGAATAATTTCCACAGCCAACCAACTTACTTGCTCGCTCAACTATTACCACTGCTCGTCCATTTTGGGGAGTACTCTCTTTATCACTTAGCAGTGGAATGTCTAAAATCTCGTGGAGAAGCAGTAAACCACAAACTTGAGTCCCAAAATGTCGACCCTTCAACTTGTATAAACATTGAAAGCTTTGGGTCAATACAGGAATTAAAAGACTATATTCACAGTTACCCATATTCAGTTGCCGCCAAACTTGACTATATATATGCCGTTCATAAAGCTCATATAGATGAAAAACTTAGCGACGACTATTTAAGAGAAATTTTACAGTTAGAACTTCCTCCAAAATGGAATCAATGGATTAGTGATTCATTAAGATCTGGTTTTTCGAGTAAGCCGCCTAGCCCATTTTCAACATACAGCCAACAGGAGTCTATATGCTAGATATCGATGCCTTAAATGCCTACTTAGATAATGACAGAGAAATAATCTTCGCTGTATTGTCTGTGTATCAAGAAGACCATGGCAATTCATTAGAAGAGATACAAGAACTGGTACAGCAACAAGATTGGGGCAAGCTTCATTTTATCGTACATACATTAAAAGGCATATTAGCCAGCTTCGGCGAAGAAACAGCTACAGCGGCCTTAGAAAGAGTCGAGCAAAACACATCCAATAAACTAGCACCTCAAACGGACGACCTTTCGGTTATCTACAGCGAAGTAAAAATCATCAATCAACAAATCGATGATGTGCTCAGCACTTATTAGTCGATAGAACTAAGAGTTACGTGGTGAAACTTAGTAGCCAAAGGAGTTGAGGTATTTGGAAACATTGAACCTCGACTCTTGTCATTTTCCTTATCATTTTCTCTCTCAATTATATAGCTAATCCACGCCTATAAATTCATGGTATTTATCTAGATAAGCTCAAACATAGCAACACTTTATAGACCTCCTACATACATGTCTTGAACAAAAAACCGTCACACTCGATGGGATGCAAAACAGTTAAATATTTGTAGAATTTTTTGTGACATAAACATACGAAATTGCATTTTATTTATTGGTAAAGAAGAAACTGTTACCTACACTTAATGAAACCAAGCGTTATTCACCTGGTAACATAATAATAAAATAAATAAAACGTTCAGTCGGCTAGATAAGGACAAGGAAATGAACAATGACAGTTTTGCTGCGTTTCAGGGGCTCACGAATGAAACTCCCATTAAAGAATCATTTACTACTGCTACAGAACCTTACGCTCACTATCTAAAGGATATCGTGGGCATTGATCTGTTATCGCGTGAAGATGAATTGTATTACGCAAAGTTGAATCGTGCGGGTGACAAACATGCACGTGACATCATGATCGAATCGAATCTACGCCTCGTTGTAAAAATCGCAAAAAGTTATCTAAAACGCAAAGGCAACAACTTCACACTGCTCGACCTTATCGAAGAAGGGAATATTGGCTTAATCAAGGCCATCGATAAGTACGATCCAGAACCCGGCTATCGTTTTTCCACTTATGCTGTGTGGTGGATTCGCGAAAATATTGAAGCGGCCTTAATGAATAAAGGTCGTACCGTTCGCTTACCTGCTCATGTGTGCAAAGAAATTAATAGCCTTGCATCAAAGAAGCTCGATGTAAGCAAAAAAATGCGCAAAGAAATCTCGATCTCAGAATTATCGAATAGCTCAGGCGTAAAAGCTGAACGTGTCGATCAACTGGTTGCGTTAAGCGGGTTTATTGACGTAACAACGACGGTTGGTATCAGCCACGCACCACTTGTACTTGAACAGTGCGAAAGTGAATACATCCCCGATCCTCAACAAGACTGTGAAGACCAATCATTTACACATGCGCTAGAGCAGATCATAAACACACTGCCACCTAAATTGCAGAAGGTTCTTATTCACCGTTTTGGTTTCTTCGACAACAAGGTGAAAACACTGTCTGAGGTTGGACAAATGTTGGATGTGAATGTCTCTAATGAGCGAGTTAGACAGATGCAGAAAGAAGCGGTCGAGAGGATTCAAAAACGACTGAAATTTGATGGTTGGGTGTAAGTCGCACCTGTATAGAATTAGGTAAAAATAACGGTCAGTAAAAACTGTAACGTTAAGTAAAGAAAGAACCTTAAGGGGGAGCCTCAAAGCTTGCCCTTATTTGTTTGCCTACTTTCTTAGCAAACTTGAGTCATCATAAACGCTCAAAACAAGCAATCATGGTCAGCGAATCCAGGCTGCGTTTAATCACCTTAACGAAGTACCTCTTTCGCTGCGTAGAATGAGGTAATTAACATAGGTGGTTTCAAGGCAATTTTGCTCCCACAAAGATAGGATACGCTTAGTTGCAAAGTAATAGTCTTTGTTCCTAAGTAACATGCCGACCGTGCGGCTAAGTTTCTCAAATCGAACTTGGTCGCTTGCCGCAATGTAATCGTCATCACTTTGAATAATGGGAGCCAAACCATCGGCAAACCAATTATTTAGAATTTCTCGCATCTCCAATTCAGACTCAGGAACATCGACACTCGACAATTCACGATGTTGAGGTGGTGGCACGATGTATCTCGACGCTTGCGGTGAACTGACATAACGATACATGTCGTCCCTCCTTTTAATTAACTCTTCTAATAATTAAGGACATTTTTATCTGTTCTCAAGTTTATTTAGCGAGACAAAAGCAAATAAAAAAGCCACGCAAAGGCGAGTCTGCATGGCTTTAACGAGGGCAACATTACGCTGCCCTATCTGCTTGTTGGTTTAGACTAAATGTCGGTTTAGATTAAAACTAAGCACTCTCGATTAAATCGAGCTTTGGTCGAAGTCGTTGCCTTGATCGGTTCCAGTTTGAGAATCTGAATCGAAGCTTCCAGAGTCGTCCGTGAAGTCAACACCTTGATCTTGACCACCTGAACTTGTCCAGTCGCTGCCACCAGATTCCATACCTGCCATGTCTGGTTGCTGCTCTTGAGTAGAACCTTGCATGGTGTATTGATCATCGACCTCAACCTCAACAGAACCGCTAGCACCGTCTATTGAACTACCCAATTCGTCGTAACCTTGGAATTGGATCTCGCTAGTACCTTCGTAACCTTCTGGTAGTTCGACAGATACAGGCTGCTCTAGGTTGCCACTGATTGTGAAGCTACCATCACCGTTATCCAGTGCGTTGCTCACAGTAGCGCCCTCAGGTAAGCCAGACATATCAGCGTAATCAACCGATTCGTTACCACTTACCTCATCTGGAATCGAGATAGAGATGGTATCACCCGGTGCCGCGGTTACATCTGCTGTACTGTCTTCAGTTTCAGCATCTTGAGCTTGGTCATCAGCTTGTTGAGCCACTTCCACTTGTTGCTCTTCTGTTGCTTGAGCAGCTTGGACTTGTGGTTCATCACTTTGTACTGAATCATCTTCAACTTGAATGCTTAAGCTATGACTTGATACTTCACCGCCGTCGTTAACTTCAACATTCATCGCTAAGTTGCCATCGAAGTCTTCGTTCGGCCAGTAAGTCCACTCACCTTCACCTGATTCGGCAAAGAAGCCAGCATCGTTCGCGTCTGCAACATCAACAACTTGTGCAGAATCACTCACGCCCAACTCATCCACCAGCTGTGCATCCGTGATAGTTAGTGAACCATCATCAGCTAAGGCATAACCTTCACTCGCCGCTGCTTCATCTCCGCCTTGGATATCCACATTGAAGAAGCTTTCGATGCGATTTTCGCCATCGGTCGCTATAAATCCAACTTGAACATCACCGGTGTAGTCTTCAGCAGGTGTGAATTGATAGTTACCTTGGTTATCGCTCTCAATTACGCCCTGACCTTCCATCAAGCTTACTGACTCAATGCTCATGCTATCGCCTTCTGCATCGCTCAGGTTCGCTAACATGTCTTCATCAGTGAACGACAAGATTGCATCCGCTGCGATTTCCGTCGTTGTGATGCTGTTAACTTCTGGTGCTGCATTCTCTTGTGAGTCGCCTTCTTTCACGACTACGCCAGTTTGCTCATCATGAAGCACGCCATCTTTATCAACTACGTACGCAATGTCTGCTTCGCCCGTGAAGCCTGGTGCTGGTGTGAACGTCCAAGTGCCATCGCCATTATCGACAATCTCACCTTGGCTGCGGTCAGCAAGATGAACCAGTTTCACTTCATCATCACTGTCTGCATCCACATTCTCAGCCAATCCGATTAGGTCGTCCTCCGTTAGGATTATGGAATCACCCGCTACAGTTTCGAAATCACCTGAATCGATTCCATCATCAAACGCTTCCGGCTCATCTCCGTAATCAACGGTTGTTGCACTTACGGTTACGAAGAACTCACCATGGAAGTCTTCAGGAGGCGTCATTTGAATGTTTGAGATATCCCAATCGAACAGGTCGATGTATTGACCCGGCTCGGTGATCATCACGGTATTCACACCATCTGTTACCTCGAATCCAACAGGGAAACCTGTCATCACTAGATTACTTAGTGTTTCTGAATCATCGACTAGGCCAACATTCAGTCCTAAGTGACCGGTTTCATCCTCACCGAACACCAATGGACCGTCATGGTCAGTTGAAATAACCGCGCCATCTGCGACAGGACGTACGAACACAGGAACATCGAGAACGGTTTCAAACTCACCGTCACTCACGACAACTTGTAGGTCAGAAACACCCGCAAAGTCGCCTGTTGGTGTGAATGTCCAAGTACCATCACCGTTGTCTGTTACTTCTCCGCCATCTTCACCGTCTGCGGTGATAATGCGAGAAACAACAAGGTCAGCGGTATCAATGTCACCGAACAAGTTCATCAAGTCGCCAGCATCGAAGGTGAACGCGCCATCTTCGTCTGTGGTCATCATTGCGTTGCCGACATTGAATGGTGCGTCGTTAACCGGAATGACATCCACATTCAGCGAGCCATCAACCACTTCTTCGCCGTCAGTCGCTTGATAACCCAGTTCTACCAAGCCATTGAAGTCTTGCGTAGTCACTAAGTGATACATGCCGTCTGGTTGCTGAGTTAAGGTCGCATTCGCTGGAGCTCGAACTGTGATGCTTTCAATGCTGATATCGTCGCCATCAAGGTCTGTCACTTGATCCGCGATGTAAGCTGGGTCAATCACCATGACCACATCTTCTTCGCCTTGCATCTCAATCATTGGTGCTTCAGGTGCATCATTCACTGGCGTGACATCGATGTTGCCGTCGACTGAAATTGTCTCTTGGCCATCGCTAACGTTAAACGTCATTGGCACATCGCCATTGAAGTTCTCGTTTGGAGTGAATGACCAAGTACCATCTTCGTTGTCTAGCAACTCACCCAAGCTAGGGTCGATTTGTAGACCCGAAGCCGACAGCTCGTCTGCAGTATTATCGATGTCGGTAGCTTGAGCCAACAACATATCTTGTGTGATAAGAATGGTGCTGTCTTCGGCTGTAGTTAGTTTCACATCCTCAGATTCAGGTCCATCGTTCACAGCCAGAACTTCGATTCCTGCCGTTGTTGTTGCAGTTGCACCGTCATCATCGGTCACAACCACATCTAGGCTGATATCACCATTAAAGTTCTCGTTTGGTGTGAAGGTCACAGACCCATTATCGTTTTGAATCAAGGTGCCGTCAGAGCCTGAGTAAGTCACGCTTTCAAGCGACACTTCGCCATCAACGTCAGAGCTATTAGCAATTAACTGCTCAGGGCTGATTGTAATCGTGCCATCTTCATTCATTTGGTAAGACGTAGAGCCCGCCACTGGTGCATCGTTAACATCCGTTACCGTCACATCAATATTGGCATCGACTGTCTCAGTGCCATCAGTCACGGTGAAGCCAAGGTTTACATCGCCATTGAAGTTCTCGTTCGGAGCAAAGCTGTAAGTGCCGTCACCGTTGTCAGTGAACACACCCTCTGCGCCCGTGTAAGACACATCAGTGATAGACAGGTCATCACCATCAATATCCGCAGCGCCTGCTAGTAGGTCAGCGTCAGTGAAGGTTAACGTACCATCTTCCTCAACGGTAAAGCTCTGGTCAGCAGCCGTTGGTAAGTCGTTCACTGGGTTAACGGTTAGGTCTACGCCAGCTTGGACTGTCTCGATACCGTCTGAAACATCGAAGCTTAGGTCTATGTCGCCGTTGAAGTCAGCATCCGGAGTGATAGTAAATGAACCATCATCGTTCGCTGTTACAGTCGCATTGTCACTTGCAGATAGGTTGCTTGCGGTTAGTGCATCACCATCAACATCGGATGCGTTAGCCAGCAACTGCTCTTGAGATAGCGTAATTGAACCATCTTCATCAACCGAGTAAGCCACGTTTCCGGCCACTGGTGCGTCATTAACAGCAATAACTTCAATACCAGCGGTGGTTTGAGCCGTTGCACCGTCGTCATCAATAACCGTCACATCAAGGTTGATGTCGCCGTTAAAGTTTTCGTTTGGTGCGAACGTTACCGAACCATCTTCATTTTGAACCAAGATACCGTCTGCACCTGAGTAGCTCACACTATCAAGCGACACTTCACCGTCCACATCGGAGCTATTAGCAATCAACTGCTCAGGGCTCAATGTGATGGTGCCATCTTCGTTCATTTGGTAAGACGTTGCGCCTGCCACTGGTGCATCGTTAACGTCTGTTACCGTTACGTCGATGTTTGCGTCAACCGTCTCTGTACCATCAGATACTGAGAAGTCCAGACTTACGTCACCATTGAAGTTCTCGTTCGGTGCAAAGGTGTAAGTGCCATCGCCATTGTCAGTGAACACACCTTCTGCGCCAGTGTAAGACACATCAGCAACTGAAAGTTCGTCACCATCAATATCAGAGGCACCCGCTAGCAGTTGCTCGTCTGTAAAGGTAAGTGAACCATCTTCTTCAATGGTGTAAGCGACATCTTCTACAACCGCGATGTCATTCACTGGATTCACAGTAAGGTCGGCCGTTGCCACAACCGTTTCAGTACCATCAGAAAGGTCGAAGCTTAGGTCAATATCGCCATTGAAATCGGCATCCGGTGTGATAGTAAATGAACCATCATCGTTTGCCGTAACGGTAGCGTTATCACCCGCGGTTAGGTTCGCAGCGGTAAGATCATCGCCGTCCACATCCGATGCTTGAGCAAGCAGTTGTGCTTGGCTTAGCGTGATTGAACCATCTTCATCCACTGAGTAAGCCAAATCGCCAGATACTGGAGCATCATTAACCGCGATAACTTCAATACCCGCAGTGGTTTCAGCCGTTGCACCCTCTTCATCAGCAACGGTCACATCTAGGTTGACATTACCATTGAAGTTTTCATTTGGTGCGAAGCTGTAAGTACCATCGCCATTGTCGGTGAAGATACCGTCAGCGCCTGAGTAGGAAACATCGCTAACGGATACATCACCCTCAATATCTGAGCTGTTTGCAAGAAGCTGCGCATCAGAAATAGTAATCACGCTATCTTCGTCAACACTGTAGGTCGTTGAACCTGCAACCGGTAGGTCATTGACGGCAATCACGTCGATGCCAGCGGTTGTTTCAGCGGTTGCGCCATCTTCATCCATAACAGAGACATCAAGACTGATGTCACCGTTAAAGTTTTCGTTTGGAGCAAAGGTGTAAGTACCATCACCATTATCAGTGAATACACCATCAGTGCCGCTGTAGCTTACATCGCTGACAAACACTTCCCCTTCAACATCCGAGCTATTCGCTAGAAGCTGTGCATCGCTTAGGGTGATACTGCCGTCTTCTTCAACGCTGTAAGTTGTAGAACCTGCTACCGGTACGTCATTGATTGGCACAACTTGAACATCAATATTCGCCGATACAACATCCGTACCGTCACTAACATCGTAAGTTAGGTCGACGCTGCCATTGAAGTTCTCATTTGGAGCGAAGGTATAAGTGCCATCGCCGTTATCCGTAAACACACCTTCGGTGCCTTCGTAGTTAACAGATTCAACAGAAAGGTCGTCGCCATCGATATCCGTTGCACCAGCGAGTAACTGCTCATCAGTGAAGGTTAATGAGCCATCTTCATTGATGGTGTAGTCATGGTCGTAAATAACCGAAAGGTCATTAACTGCTGTTACGGTAACGTCAAGTTCCGCAGGTGTAACCCCTCCGTTGCCATCGTCCACGTTGTAGCTAATGGAGAATTCACCGTTGAAGTTCTCTTCCGGAGTAATGGTGTAAGTACCGTCACCATTATCAGTGATAAGAGCGTTCTCAATTGAAACATCTCCAACACTTGGTTCATTACCACCCGTTTCACCAGAATCATCACCTTCCTCGCCGGTTAGCAATTCAGAGATATCAATGCCGTTTTCATTCGCGAGCGCTTCTTCTGCCGTTGGCAAGTCAAATGCATTTTGAGTGCCTACATCTTGGCTTGGAACAATAACGCCGTTCACGATATCGAATACATGCCAGTGGTCACCCGATGGGCTTTCAGATAAATCAGGGCTAAAGGTTTCAACCAATGTATCGCCAACAAATACCTGAACCTGTACATCTTCAACACCATCCACATCCCAACTTCTGCTGGTGTAGTTGTGTACTGAATAGTGCATGTCAGCATCTTGATAATTTGGAATAGTGATGGTTTCAGGACCACCGCCATTCGTGTCATCTACATCTTGCTGAACGACATTACCTTCACCCAAATCATGGCTCATGTCGCGATAGTAAATATGGTCTAGCTCACTGCCATTCTCTGTATCGTAGAGCCATAGGTGGTTGTCCATATCACGTGGACTGTCACCCCATGTGACCACGATACGCATATCTGTTTCTTCAAGGACTTCAGATATTGCAGTCACGCCACCATTGGTATCTTCGCCTGCTGGAACTAGGAAGCTGCTAGTAATTGAGCCTTCTTGTTCAATAGTGACGGTACCTTGGTCAACAACAGGACCGCTCACAGAGTAGTTACCGGATTGATCCGTCTCCGCCGTGTAAGAATGACCTGCGTTGTCGGTTAGCGTGACATCCGCACCTGCGATTGGATTGCCAGTTTCAGCATCCAACACAGTACCGGTAACGGTCGTTTCATCGCCTTGCTCTCCAATAATTGCGGTCATGTCATCGTCTTCGATGTCAGTCGCGAATTGTAGGAGCTCTTCTTGAGTAATGGTGTATGAACCATCTTCTTCAATGGTTATCGCCACATCAGCAGAAACAATTGGTGCGTCGTTAACTGGGTCAACGGTCAAGCCTAAGTTAGCGGCAATTGGTGTGTCGCCATCGCTGATGCTGTAGGCAACATCGATGTAGCCATTGAAGTTTTCGCTTGGAGTGATAGAGAACGTACCATCGCCATTATCGACAATCGTTGCATCGTCACCCACTAAGGTTAAGTCGGAAGCGACAAGGTCATCTCCCTCAATATCAGCGGCATTCGCAAGTAGCTGTTCCTGCGTGATAGTGATGACATTATCTTCATCAACGTTCGCGTAAACATCAGATGTCGTTGGCAAGTCATTGACTGGGTTTACCGTCAGATCGGCGTTCGCCACAATTGACTCAGTACCGTCCGAAATATCAAAGCTTAGGTCGATATCGCCATTGAAGTTCGCATCTGGCGTTACCGTAAAGGTGCCATCGCCATTATCAACAACAGTTGCATTATCGCCTGCGCTTAGGTTGCTTGCGGTCAGGTCATCGCCATCCACATCAGAGGCTTGAGATAGCAACTGCTCTTGAGTCAGAGTAATCGAACCATCTTCATCAATGCTGTATGCCAAGTCACCCGATACTGGTGGATCGTTAATTGGAAGAACATCAATACTTGCGCTGGTGGCTACTGTCGCACCGTCTTCATCTGTCACCACTACATCGAGACTAACATCGCCATCGAAGTTTGCGTTCGGTGCAAAGCTGAATGTGCCGTTACCGTTGTCAGTAAAGATGCCGTCAGCGCCTGTGTAAGTAACACTATCAATCGCCACTTCGCCTTCAATATCAGAAGAGTTCGCCAACAGTTGCTCTGCACTGACGGTGATAACGTCATCTTCGTTGACTGAGTAGCTGGTTGAGCCTGCGATTGGCGGATCGTTCACCTCAAGTACAGTGATTCCCGCGGTGGTCGCTTCTGTTGCCCCTTCTTCATCGGTAACAACAACCGCTAAGCTCACGTCACCATTGAAGTTCTCGTTTGGCGAGAAGGTGTAAGTGCCGTCACCGTTGTCTTCGAACACACCGTCACTGCCAGTGTAAGTCACGTTATCAATCGCAACCTCACCTTCAACATCTGAAGAGTTAGCTAATAGCTGTTCGTTACTGACCGTGATTGAGTTGTCTTCATGCACTGTGTAAGACGTACTACCCGCCACTGGTGGATCGTTCTCAGGCGTCACACTCACATCAATGTTGGCTTGAACCGTATCCGTGCCATCTGACACATCAAAGCTGAAGTTCACATCACCATTGAAGTTCTCGTTTGGCGCAAAGCTGTAGCTTCCGTCACCATTGTCGGTAAGCACACCATCAGCACCCGTGTATGTCACACCTTCGACTGTTAGGTCATCACCTTCAACATCCGTCGCACCCGTTAACAGGTCAGCGTCAGTGAAGTTAAGAACCCCATCTTCACCAATAGTGAATGCTTGGTCTTGTGGCTCTGGCGCATCATTGACAGGTGTTACCGTCAAGTCTAGGCCAGCAGCGACCATGTCTTCCCCATCGGTGACATCGTAACTAAATTCGATATTACCGTTGAAGTTTTCACTCGGTGTAATGGTGAAGCTGCCATCGTCGTTCATTTGAACGGTCGCATTTTCATCATTGGTGGTTAGGTTGATTGCTGATAGGTCATCACCATCAATGTCGACAGCGTGCTCTAGCAACTGCTCTTGAGTTAGCGTGATGCTGTTATCTTCGGCTGTCACAGCACTGATGTCACCATCAACTTCTGGAGCATCGTTCGCTGGCGAGATATGAATCGTCACATCTTGTGTTGCCGTTGCGGTGGTGCCCGTATCAACATCAGTCGACGTCGCATTCACGGTTAGAACCACATCCCCATTGAAGTCACCTGAAGGGATAAACTCTAGCCCTTCTAGCTCGCTAGGTTGCAATGACCAAGTGCCATCACCGTTATCAGCACCTGCAGAAAGCGAGCTGCCTTCTGGCACGTCTTCAATCAAGATAGCAAGGTTTTCTGAACCATCGGTATCAGTAAGCGCCGCATCAATATCAAGTGGTACAGGTGTGTCTTCGGTACCAATGATTTGGTAATCCGCGTCAGACACTGTGATTTCAATGTTATCGATGCCAAACGACTCATCACTCACACCTTGGTTCAAGGTTGAACCGAAGCCTAACTCAAGTTGGCCGTCTTCAACGGGTACCGTTAGGTTGATTTGGTGCGCTTGGTCGTTCCAACCACTGAAACCTTCACCTTGCGATACGCCATGAACGACTTCACCGACTTCATTACCCGCTGAGTCGTACAACGTTGTCGTGCCATCTTCGGTACGGAAGGCTGAGTTATCTAACGAGGTAAGCTCTTCGCCGCCGACAAAGATTTGGAATGACTCACCATCCCAAGAATCAATTTCGTAGAAACTGAACGAGATATTAACTTCGCTCACATCACTTGGAATGTCGTAAGTTTTGCTGACAGCTTCATCGCCACCAGTGCCACCAATACGACCTAGCATGTCACCTGATTCGAAGCCTTGTGAGCTTTCAGTACCGGTATTCCAACCGTTTGAGCCAGACTCGAAGTTGTCTGACGCAATCACTAGGTCAGACGCAATCGACAGCTCTGGCATATCAACAACAGATTGAACATCAATCGTCGCTTCTGCTGGTACTGTCGCTGTACCGTCATTCACGTCGAACGTCACATTTACATTGCCGTCGAAGTTTTCATTCGGTGCGAATGTGTAAGTACCGTCGCCGTTATCAGCCAAAGTACCGCTATCTGAAGCCACATTTTCAACCGATAGGTTATCGCCATCAATGTCGCCCGCATTTTGCAGCAGTTGCTCTTCTGTGAAGGTAAAGCTGGTGTCTTCTTGAGTCACAAATTGTGGCTCACCGACTGTTGGCAAGTCATTAACTGGGTTGACCGTTAGATCAGCCGTTGCTTGAAGCGTCGCATCGCCATCGGTAATGTCGAAGTTCAAATCAATGTCGCCATTGAAGTTAGCATCTGGCGTGATAGTGAAACTACCATCATCGTTTGCTGTAACTATCGCATCACCACCAACGGTTAGGTTAGCCGCTGTTAAGTCATCGCCGTCAACATCACTCGCTTGAGCAAGTAATTGCTCTTGGCTCAAGGTAATAGAACCATCTTCGTCCACGCTGTACGCCAAGTCACCCGATACCGGAGCATCGTTAACAGGCAGAACATCAATGCTTGCGTTGGTTGCTACGGTTGCGCCTTCTTCATCAGTAACGACAATATCAAGGCTTACATCGCCATCGAAGTTAGCGTTTGGTGCGAAGCTGAATGTTCCGTCACCATTGTCAGTAAATATACCGTCTGAGCCTGTGTAGTTAACGCTATCAATCGCCACTTCACCTTCGATATCAGAAGCGTTCGCCAACAGTTGCTCTGAACTGATGGTGATAACTTCGTCCTCGTTGACTGAGTAGCTCGTTGAGCCTGCGATTGGTGGATCGTTCACCTCAAGTACAGTAATACCCGCGGTGGTCGCTTCAGTTGCGCCCTCTTCATCGGTAACGACAACATCAAGGCTAACTTCGCCGTTGAAGTTTTCGTTTGGCGAGAAGGTGTAAGTACCGTCACCATTGTCTTCAAAGACACCATTAGCGCCAGTGTAAGTCACGCTATCGACTGCCACATCACCTTCAATGTCCGAAGAGTTAGCAAGTAACTGTTCGTCGCTGATGGTAATTGAGTTGTCTTCATGAACGGTGTAAGACGTGCTACCCGCAACAGGTGAATCGTTCTCTGGTGTCACACTCACATCGATATTGGCTTGAACCGTGTCCGTGCCATCTGACACATCAAAACTGAAGTTCACATCACCATTGAAGTTCTCGTTTGGCGCAAAGCTGTAGCTTCCGTCGCCATTATCAGTAAGAACACCGTCCGCACCTGTGTAAGTAACGCCTTCAACCGATAGGTCATCCCCATCAATGTCGGTCGCCCCTGTCAGCAAGTCTTCGTCAGTGAAGTTCAAGACGCCGTCTTCGCCAATGCTGAACGTTTGGTCTTGCGGTTGTGGAAGGTCATTAACTGGATTAACGGTGAGGTCAGCCGTCGCAACCAGCGTATCGGTACCGTCGCTAATGTCGAACGTGAGATCAATGTCGCCATTGAAGTTCGCATCTGGCGTAATGGTAAAGCTACCATCATCGTTAACAACAACTGTCGCGTCTCCATCAACCACTAAGTTAGAAGCAGTAAGGTCGTCTCCGTCTACATCGCTAGCTTGAGAAAGAAGTTGCTCTTGGCTCAAGGTAATCGAACCGTCTTCCTCTACGCTGTATGCCAAGTCTCCTGATACTGGAACATCATTGATTGGTAGGACATCAACCGTAATATGAGTATCAACTTGAGCGCCGTCTTCATCTTGAATGGTCACATCCAACTGGACTTGACCGTTGAAGTTTTCATTCGGTGCAAAGCTACATGTGCCGTCACCATTGATTGAGAAGATTCCGTCTGGGCCGTCGTAGTTGATCTCAAAAAGTTGTACGTCACCTTCAATATCAGAGGCGTTCAGCAGAACTTGAGACTCATTAAAGGTCAATACCGAGTCTTCATCGATAGTATAAGACGTTGGGCCAGCAACTGGCGGATCGTTGACTTCTAGAACCGTAATGCCCGCAGTCGTCGATACGGCTGCATCGTCTTCATCTACAACAACCACATCTAGGCTAACTTCGCCATTAAAGTTCTCGTTTGGAGAGAAGGTGTATGTGCCGTTGCCGTTGATTTCAAGCACACCATCACTACCACTGTAAGTCACGCTATCAATCGCTACTTCCCCTTCAATATCTGAAGAGTTCGCTAACAATTGTTCGTTACTGATCGTAATGGAGTTGTCTTCATGAACCGTGTAAGACGTGCTACCCGCCACTGGAGGATCATTCTCTGGCGTCACGCTGACATCAATGTTTGCGGTTACCGTATCGGTACCATCTGATACATTGAACGAGAAGTTTACATCGCCATTGAAGTTTTCGTTTGGCGCGAAGCTGTATGTACCATCGCCATTATCGGTTAGAACACCATCTACGCCAGTGTAAGTCACACCTTCAACGCTTAGGTCGTCACCTTCAATGTCCGTCGCACCTGTTAATAGGTCTTGGTCATTGAACGTTAACACGCCATCTTCACCGACTGTGAATGCTTGGTCTTGTGCTTCTGGACCATCGTTCACTGGTGAAACCGTTAGCTCTAGATTGGTAGAGACAACATCATCGCCATCAGACACATCAAACGTAAAGCTAACATCGCCATTGAAGTCAGCATCTGGCGTTAATGTGTAAGTACCATCCCCGTTATCTGTGATTGTTACGCTGTCGTCATCAGTCGCTAAGTTAAGCGCTGTTAGTTGGTCGCCATCTAAATCACGAGCATTAGCTAACAAGTCTTCTTGCGTAATGGTGATAGAACCATCTTCTTCTACTGTTGCTGCAACAGGCAGAGCTTCAGGCGCGTGCTCAATGTGCGCCCCTGTCGCGTTAATGTAGATAGTTTGAGAGACCGTTTCAGAATCATCATTCGATAGCTCTGTTGCGGTTGCAGTTACATGAACTTCAAGCTGTTCGTTGAAGTCTTCTGGTAACTGGATTTGTAGTGAATTTTCGATAGCCGTTGTTGGTAAGTTCACTGTACCATCAGGGCCAACCGTCACTTCACCGCTGTAGATTTGGCTGTTCACTTCACCCACATCGATTGTGAAGTTGAAATCTGTGTAGTCAGCGTCACCGCCTCCATACAGATCTTCAAAGCCGTAAACTAGCTCGCCGTCTTCATTAACCGTGGTGCGAGTATGCTCGATACCATCTTGGTTTAGCTGAGAGCTTGAACCACCATGGAAGATCGCATCACCATTCTGCCCTTGAACGACAGTTTCAGTGCCATCGGCAGCAACAAATACAAGTTGAGGATCAACCGTATCCATATTCGCTGGTGAACCATCCGCTGCACGGAACTCGTACTGACCTTCCTGCATCGCGTCAAAGTCATTGTGTTGATGTCCGTTTGGAATCAAGAACAGATTGAAACTTTCACCTTCTTCAACTTGGAAGCTGAACTGGTCTTGTCCTGGAACAAGGTCACCGCCACCGCCAACTTGTGACGCGTTTTCGTAAACAACTTCAACACCTGTGATGTTGCCGTCTTCGTCAACTTTGTAGTAACCCGCTGCGTTTTGGTATCCCGCAGTTTCACCTTCAAACGTTACTGTAATTTCAGTGTCGTTGTAACTGGTGATGCCGTTCTCTTGGTCATTCAGAACGCCTTCGTTATCGTATTGAATAACCGAACCTTCTGGCACACCATCTACCGTTACGGTAAGTGTTTCAGACAAGTCTTGGTCGACAAGCGCCGCTGCAATGTTCAGTTCAACAATGCCGCCAGGCTCAACCAAAATAGCTTGGTCATCAACGTTAACTCCGTCGCCATCGGTTATCACAAGATCCGGTGCATCCGCGACTGCTTCAATATGAACGTTAAGGTCTTGTTCAACCTCATCCGTACCGTCTGTCACAGTAAAGCTGAACTGCAGATCACCACTGAAATGCTCTTCAGGAACGAAGCTAAACGTGCCGTCACCATTATCGGTTACTGTTCCTTCATCACCAGAGTAATTGATGCTGGTAACGCTAAGGTCATCGCCATCAATATCAATCGCACCGCTCAATAGATCTTCTTGAGTGAAGAGGATGCTGCCATCCTCTTCGATGTGGTACATGCCTGGGGCAACAATTGGAATGTCATTCACCGGATTCACGGTCAATGTCATGTCATTGGCGGTACTGAGTTCACCATCACTCACTTCATAGGTGAATGCGATATCACCATTGAAGTTTTCCGAAGGTGTTACTGTGTAAGTACCATCGCCATTATCTACGATACTTGCATTCGGATCGTTGGTTTCTAGCGCGCTCGCAAACAGTTCATCACCATCTTGGTCACTCGCGTTCTCCAACAACATCGCTTGTGTAACGAGAATTGAACCGTCTTCGTCGACATCCGCAACCATTGGTGTTGCTTCTGGTGCATCATTAACGAACTCAACTTTTAGGTCGATGTTTGCAGCCACCACATCGGTGCCGTCACTTACATCAAACGTTAAGTCAACATTGCCGAAGAAGCCCTGATCTGGCGTTAATGTGTATGTGCCATCACCATTGTCTGTCACATCTACCGTATCACTCGCACTTGTCACGTTCAGTACGGAAAGCTCATCACCTTCAATATCTGTCGCTTGTGCTAATAGTTCAGCTTCTGTAATGGTGATCGCTTGACCGTCTTCCGTAGTGAAAGACATGTCCGGCACATCTGGAGCATCGTTGATAGGATTTACGGTTAGGTTAAGGTCGGCTGCAACTGTCTCAATCGCATCTGTGACATCGTAAGTAAACTCAATCTCACCAAAGAAGTCTGCGCTTGGTGTGATAGTGAAACTACCGTCTGAGTTTTCTACGATAACCGCATTTGGATCGTTGGTGGCAAAGTTAACCGCTTCAAGGTTATCGCCATCTACATCGGTTGCATTCGCTAACAGATCCTCTTGAGTGATAGTGATTGAACCATCTTCATCAACAGCGGCTTCAATTGGGCCGCTCACTTCAGGGCCTTCGTTGACAATTTCAACGTCTACTCTTGCAGTGCTCGGCGCGCTTGCTTGACCATCACTGATATCGAAGGTCAGATTCACTTCACCAGAGAAGTTCTCTGCAGGCTCGAAGGTGAACGTGTTATCGCCATTATCCGTTAATGTACCTTGCGTTTGGTCTGCGAGTAATAGGTTTTCAACATGAAGAATGTCGCCATCAACATCGGTCGCACCAGACAATAGGTCTTTCGCTTCGATGATCATGGAGCCGTTTTCAAGCATTTGGGTGTGCAATGGCTCACCAGGAACTGGCACATCATTGACCGGTACAACCGTTAGGTCTAGGTGCGTTGCAACTTCATCAGTACCATCAAACACCTTGTAGTCGATGTCGATTTCACCATTGAAGTTTTCATTCGGCATGAAGGTAAATGTACCATCACCATTGTCGACTAAATCACCGTCATCACCACCGTAAGTGATGTCAGAAATAGACAGCGCATCACCCTCTACATCTGTGGTGTTCGCCAGTAAATCATCAGCACTGAACGTAATACCTTGGTCTTCGTCTGTCGATAAAACCATTGGACCAGAAACGATTGGCGCATCATTCACCGACTCAAAGTTGATGTTAATGATGTTGTCATCAGTCAGTTCACCATCAGAAACTTGGTAACCTAGCTCAATTTCACCGTAGAAGTTTTCATCTGGTGTCACCGTCCAAGTACCATCACCGTTGTCAGTCAGTGTTGCATGCTCTGAGTTTTCACCCACCAGCTCAAGATTTTGAATATCAAGATCATCGCCATCGATATCTGATGCTTGTGCCAGTAGTTGTTCTTCGGTAATCACAACCGAAGCAAACTGGGCAGAACCTTCAGTATCGATAGTGATATTAGGAAGATCAGCCGTTAGCTCAATTTCGTTGTCACCCGCGTGGATGTTCAACTCAACCGTTTCGGTAATTTCTGAACCGTCTACACCAATCGATGTGAACACGGCTTCATCATGACAAGTTTGTGACACGGTCATATTTTGAACAACATAAGTACCATTCCCTTGAACTGTACCGAGTTCAAAGTAAGACACTGGTTGGTCAACCGTTAACGTGTAGTCTGTCTCGAAAGTACCACGGTCTTCTTTGTGGTAAGTCATCGAGTCAATTAGGTCACCGTCCTCATTGAACGCTTTGATTTCTACTTCCGTAAAGTGACGCGATTCTTCCATGAACCAACCACCTAAACCATCTAGGTGGAAACTGATTTCATTGATGTCTTGACCTTCAACTGAAATAGTCAGTTTTTCATCACCACTCAACCCTTGGCGATCGGTATCACCAAGGCCGTGACCTATGTGGGTGTTACCATTCCAAGCACCAAGCGGCTCATCGTTACTTTGAACCGTAACCGTTAAATCACCATCCGAGAACTCACGAGTGTAAGGGTCAACTTCTGTACCCCAATCGTCTACGCTAGCGTTATCGTCGAAGGTACCAATTTGCGTAGTATGTGTGCCTTCAGCAAGAGCCCCCTCACTTGGAACAAAGCGTACTTCTGTATCAGCCGGTACTTCTTGCCCTACTTCCAGCACCACCCACTCATCATTAACATTCGCTTCAATGATGCCGTTTTCTGGCGCTTGGTCTAAACGTAGTGCAGGTTCTTCACGAAGCGTCACACCAACCGTTTGATCTTCTTGCGCTTGGATGAAGATCTCTTCGCCCGCTTCTGGCGCATCATTAACTGGATTAACCGTTAGATCGAGAGTGGTCAGAACTTCATTGTCACCATCATTGATGCTGTATGTGAAGTCCAACTCGCCATTGAAGTTTTCTGTGTGCGTGATGGTGAATGAACCATCGTCATTAGCAACAATTGTCGCGTCAGGGTCGTTGGTTTGCAGGTTAGACGCCGTTAACTCATCACCCTCAACGTCAGTAGCATTTGCAAGCAGCTGCTCTTGAGTAATAGTGATTGAATTATCTTCGTCGACTTCTGCTTCAATACCGGACGTTTCAGGGCCGTCATTGACAGCAATGACATCAATGCCCGCTGTCGTTGTCGCCGTTGCACCGTCTTCGTCAACGACGACAACATCTAGTGAGATGTCTCCGTCGAAGTTTTCATTTGGCGTGAAGGTGTAGGTGCCATTACCGTTATCAACGAACGAACCATCGTCACCAGCGTAAGTAACGCTCGATAGAGCAACATCACCCTCTACATCTGAAGAGTTCGCTAATAATTGCTCATCACTGATCGTGATTTGGCCATCTTCCTGAACTGTATAAGCTGTCGAGCCCGCTACAGGAGGATCGTTCTCCGGCGTTACACTTACATCAATATGGGCGGCTGTTGAACCCGTGCCATCAGAAACATCAAATGAGAATTGAACATCACCATTGAAGTTCTCGTTTGGTGCAAAGCTGTAAGTGCCGTCACCATTATCACTAAGAACACCATCAGCGCCCGTGTAGAGCACGTTTTCAATCGACAGCTCATCACCATCAATATCTGACGCACCTGCAAGTAGGTCAGCATCGGTAAATAGTAACGTACCGTCTTCTTCAATCGTGAACTGTTGATCTTGCGCTTGTGGCAAGTCATTCAACGGGTTCACTGTGATATCAAGACCGACTTGAACCTCACCACCATCGTTATCGATGATATCGAAACTCAGGTCTAATTCGCCGTTGTAATCAGCGTCTGGTGTAATGGTGTAGCTACCATCGTCGTTTTGTTGGATGGTTGCGTTTTCATCGGTCGAAAGGTTAATAGCTTCTAGGTTTTCGCTATCAATATCACCAGCTCGCGCCAGTAGCTGCTCTTGGCTTAGTGTGATTGAGCTGTCTTCGTTGATGGTGTAAGCCAAATCGCCCGATACTGGTGGATCGTTAATTGGCAGTACATCAACATTAATCAGTGTCTCTACCGTCGCACCATCTTCATCTTGAATGGTCACACCCAATTGAACCTGACCATTGAAGTTTTCGTTTGGTGCAAAGCTACATGTACCATCACCATTTACAGTGAAGATACCGTCTTCCCCATCGTAATTGATGCCGACTAGTTCTACATCACCTTCAACATCAGAGGCATTCACTAGAATCTGAGATTCGCTGAACGTCAGTACCGAATCTTCATCAATGGTGTATGACGTTGGACCTGCGACCGGTGGATCATTCACTTCTAGAACGGTAATGCCCGCGGTGGTCTCATCAATCGAACCGTCTTCATCAGCAACAATAACGTCAAGGCTGATATCGCCACTGAAGTTTTCATTAGGAAAGAAGGTATAACTGCCGTCACCATTGTCTTGGAACACACCATCGGTGCCACTGTAGGTCACGCTATCAACCGATACCGCGCCTTCAACGTCAGAAGAGTTTGCTAACAATTGCTCATCAGAAATTGTGATGGCGTTGTCTTCATTGACCATGTACGAGGTAGAGCCCGCAACGGGTGGATCGTTTTCAGGTGTCACGCTCACATCAATGTTTGCACTAACCGTTTCTGTACCATCAGACACATCGAAATTGAAGTTGACATCACCATTGAAGTTTTCGTTTGGTGCAAAGGTATAAGTACCATCACCATGGTCCGTTAATACACCGTCACCGCCTGTGTAGCTGATGCCTTCTACGGTGAGGTCATCGCCATCAATATCGGTGGCACCGGTAAGTAAATCAGCATCTGTAAATTGCAGCGTACCGTCTTCTGCAATACTGAATTGTTGATCTTGAGGAACCGGCAAGTCATTAACTGGATTAACCGTAAGATCGGCGGTTGCTTGAACCGTGTCAGTACCATCCGTGATGTTGAATTGAATATCAACGTCACCATTGAAGTTCGCATCTGGAACAATGGTGAAACTGCCATCATCATTAGCGGTTACCGTTGCGTTTCCATCAACCGTTAGGTCGCTCGCGGTTAGATCTTCGCCTTCTACATCGGACGCTTGAGACAACAGCTGATCTTGGCTCAGTGTGATTGAACCATCTTCGTTAACGCTGTAAGCCAAATCACCAGACACTGGCACATCATTGATTGGTAACACGTCAACATTGATGACGGTTTCAACTTCTGCACCGTCTTCATCACGAATGGTGACATCAAGCTGAACTTGGCCATTAAAGTTCTCATTCGGAGCGAAGCTACAAGTGCCATCACCATTTACTGAGAAGATACCCTCAGGGCCGTTGTAGTTAATACCAACAAGCTCAACATCCCCTTCTACATCAGAAGCATTCAGTAGCACTTGTGACTCACTGAAGGTCAGTACTGAGTCTTCATCAATGGTGTAAGACGTTGGGCCTGCGACTGGCGGATCATTCACTTCAAGTACGCTGATACCCGCAGTTGTCGCATCGGTTGCACCTTCTTCATCGGCAACCACTACATCTAGAGCAATTTCACCATTGAAGTTCTCGTTTGGCGAGAAGGTGTAAGTACCGTTACCGTTGATTTCAAGGACACCATCACTACCCGAGTAAGTCACGCTGTCTATCGATACATCACCTTCGATGTCTGAAGATGTTGCCAATAGTTGTGCATCAGAAATGGTAATCGAATTGTCTTCATTAACTGTGTAAGACGTAGAGCCAGCAACTGGCGGATCGTTCTCTGGAGTCACGCTAACATCAATGTTTGCAGACACCGTATCGGTGCCGTCTGAAACATCGAAGCTAAAGTTTACGTCGCCATTGAAGTTTTCATTTGGCGCAAAGCTGTATGAGCCATCACCATGGTCTGTCAGTACCCCATCAGTCCCTTCATAACTGATGCCTTCAACCGTGAGATCATCACCCTCAATATCGGTTGCGCCTGTAAGCAGGTCTGCATCAGTAAACTGCAGCGTACCGTCTTCTTCAATGCTGAACTGTTGATCTTGAGGAACTGGCAGATCATTGATTGGGTTAACGGTTAAATCGGCAGAAGCTTGAACCGTGTTAGTGCCATCTGAGATATCAAAGCTGATATCAATGTCGCCATTGAAGTTCTCGTCTGGCGTGATGGTAAAACTTCCATCGTCGTTCTGAGTAACGGTTGCATCACCACCAACCGTTAGGCCACTAGCAGTTAGATCATCGCCTTCCACGTCAGATGCTTGAGACAGCAGTTGCTCTTGGCTCAAACGAATCGAACCATCTTCATCTACTGAATAAGTAAGGTCGCCCGACACTGGCGCATCATCAACCGCGGTAACGCTCACATCGATATTTGCTGATACAGTATCGGTACCGTCAGACACATCGAAGCTGAAGTTTACGTCACCATTGAAGTTCTCGTTTGGCGCAAAGGTGTAAGTGCCATTACCGTTATCAGTAAGAATGCCATCGCTGCCATCGTAGGTAACGCCTTCAACAGACAGGTTGTCACCTTCAATGTCTGTCGCACCTGTTAACAAGTCGGCATCAGTGAAGATAAGCGTGCCGTCTTCTTCTATTTCAAACGTTTTATCTTCTGGTACAGGTGCGTCATTAATAGGACGAACCGTTAAATCAATTGCGCTACTTATGGTTTCTTGGCCGTCACTGATATCAAAAGTAAGGTCTAGCTCGCCATTAAAGTCAGCGGAAGGTACAACTGTGAATGTACCGTCACCATTATCTTGAACCGTTGCATCTGCGCCGACTTGAACGTTTGAAGCAACAAGCTCATCACCATCAACATCACTTGCGTATTCGAGTAATTGTTCTTGAGTAAATGTTATGGATCCATCTTCATCCATGATGTAAGCCAGATCTTGTTCTGCTTCTGGCGCATCATTTTCACTTTCGACTTGGATTTTGAACGTTTCGCTTACTGTCTCAGAATCAAAGTCATCCTCTACTTCACTGATTGTCTCTTCATCTGAAGCTTGAACATCAACGGCAAATGTCTCTTCGACTGTCTGTGAATCGAGGTCATCATCGACTTGTTGGCCATCCGATTCAGAAGATGTAGCACTCGGCGCTGCAGATGTACGTGCTGCTTGGCCTTGTTCTTCATTACCCTCAGCGTCGGCTCCACCTGTCGCAGCCTCTGCGTTATCGCCACCTACGGCTTGAGCGCCAGCACCTTCTCCGCCACCACTGCCAGCAGCATTATCCGAGCCTGCTTCCGAAGCCGCACCACCGACTACATTAGATTGAGCTGCATCTGAATCTCCATCGCTTTCTGGCGTCTCTTCTTGAACAGCCGCACCAGAAGCTGCTGCTTCTTCTGTATTACCAGCACCACTTGGATTGTCTTCCAACGCTTGGTTCACTTCGTCTGCCGCGTCGGTATTTTCAGCACCCGTCGCTACCGTCGACGCAATCGTGTTCTGTTGATTTTGTTGATTCTGCTGTTGGGAGGGCGTACCCGCGTCGTTCGTGTCCGTCTGTTCTACCGCGTCATTGAGATCTTCATTTTGGTTGTTTTGGTTATTTTCGCCTGCCATTACAGCCTCCGTTGCTACTAGCTAACTGATCGTATTTAGAGGCATTAAAGGACACCATTTTGAAAAACCAAGTTTTTATACAACTTTTTTCATATTTTTCTTTTTATGCATAAAGAAGTAAAAAAAATTTGAAAACTGCCTTTAAAGATCCTTAGTTATTGTGATTAAAGCAATTAAGGCAGTGGAATGATGATAGACATGACGAATTTATTGCGTTCAATCGACAACAACCACAAAGGGCTGCAATTGCTGCTAGGCGACTTTTATAAGGACTTTTCGGACGCACCGATGAACATAGAGATGCTTCATAAAGGTAATCGTTTTGATGAACTCAACAACTACTCTAAAAAATTGAAAACCATCTTAACTTTGTTATGCGACCAAGACCTGCCGCCCAAAATGGCCAAGTTGGAACATTTGAGTAAACACGAATTCCCTGCGCCGGAAGCGCTTTTAGAGGATGTAAAAACTGAACTACAAAACGTCAATAGACAAATCCATCACTTGTTGGATATTAAGGAAGTTGTAGATGACGAGTCATCGAGGTAGGTCATGAGCAATAACCAAATAGAGCATCACCTAAGAAAAGCGCTTGTTTCTAACAACGAGGCTTCCAAGGTCACAGCAGATGACACCATCGTGCTTGCAAGTGCGATGACTAGCGTTCACAAGACGTTACTCATCATTTTTCTACTTGCTTTGGTGGCTATCGCCGTAGCGTCACAAGCACGCATCGACATTGTCGTTTCTGTGCGTGGCGAGCTGTTACTAGAGTCTGATGTTGAGAAAGTTCAACATCTAGAAGGCGGTATTTTAGAAGAGCTGTTAGTGAGAAAAGGGGAAGTTGTGTATGAAGGCCAACCTATTGCTCGAATCCGCTCACTCGACCGTAACACCCAACTCGATACAGTGAACACCGAAATCATTCAGCTGGAACTCGATAAAATCCGTTATGAAAGCTTGCGTGACATGGTCGAACCAAACTTTGCTTCTTACATCGAAAAGTACCCAGAACAAGTTCAAGTCAACATGAATACGTGGCAGCAAGAGTTCTCGAAGAACCGCTCTAACGAAGAGCTGATCACTCACGATATTAAACACAAAAACTCTCTAATTGGATCAATGCTAAAGCGTCGCAAAAGCTCAGAGAACCAACTCTCACTCATTCGCAAACAACTCAACATCAAAAACACGCTTTATAAAGAAGAGATGGCATCATATGTCGACGTTCTAAATATGAAAGTACAAGAATCCAATATGGTTCGTGAGATTGAAAACCTTGATGAGTCCGTCATGAATGAACGTTTCCAGCTCGACAAACTCGAGAAACAACATCGAGACTTGGTTGAGAACCGAAACTCTGAGTACCAAGCACAAATCATCCAGGCCAATAAAGACCTCAAACTAAAACGGATCTTACAACCACAGCACTCCGATAAGGTAGACCGACTCATAGTCTACTCACCAGTGGATGGTGTGGTCGACAAATTACACTTCAACTTCCGTTCTGCGGTAATACCACCCGGCGAGAGTATCGCTGATATTGCTCCAATCAATAACTCCCTACACGGTGAAGCGAAAATTCCGCGTAAAGACATGGGGTTTGTTGAAATTGGCCAGGCGGTAAAAGTAAAAATGGATACTTATAACTTCGCAAAATATGGATTTGTTGAGGGAACCATCGCCTCAATTAGCCGTTCATCATACGAAGAAGAAGATGCCGAATTCTATTTGGCAGAGATTGAGATTGATCGAAACTTTCTTGAACGAGGAGGCACTCAATACAAATTATCACCTTATATGGAATTTACCGCCGACGTAAAAACAGGCTCGCGTCGCGTGATCGAATACGCTGCAAAACCTGTGATGTCAGCCATCGAAGATGCATTCGATGAGAGGTAATCAATGAGCGGAAAACCTTCTTATAACATTTCCGTACCAGCTCTACGTCTGAGCATATTGTTCAGCGTAGTACTAGCGGCGCTCGCTTTCTATTTATACTTTTCTTGGTCAAAAGTAGATTCGGTTGCTCAAGTGCAAAGTGCCCCACTGCTCATACAAGCTCAGAAGCTTAATCAGACCATCGAACAAGATATTCAAACTCTACAGCAGTGCTTAAGTACCGACACTTGTGGTACTAACGAATTCAATCTAGTTAACTTGAAGCGTGAAATAGATGAATTTAGATCGCTAGCCTCTTTGAACAAAACTGAGTTCAGCTTGGTTGGCGCGACTGAATACACCCAACTTGAATTAGCTATCAATCGCTTTTCCGACAGCACTAAAACACGCAACGACGTACTCGACTTATACCTGTCACTGACCAACAACTACCTACAGATGGACGACAACTACCGCACCATGTTCAACAACCATGCGAGCGACTTGATGTCAGAGAAAAATGAGTTCTTTATCTGGTTGTTTATGGTGGTCGTGATACTGGCAGTAATCACGGTCCTATCAAACTCAGTTGCTATGTTGAAGCTGAAGAAATCCAGCTCTAATGAACGAGAAATCGACTATGAGTTCGATGCTCTCTATCAAGAGCTGAAACAACTCGACTTACAAAGACTCGAAGAGCTTCTGAATGAAGTGAGGATCAATCCGAAACAACGCCAGATCTACTCTCACCTCAAACTGATTTTCAGTAAATTGGAAGACCAAAAACGCAATAACGATCTCTACAAACAGCTGTATGCACTGATCGGGTATGAGATTCGCGGTATCACCAACACCATCAACGGCGGTGTCCAATATCTGGTTCAAGAAACCGATGAAAACGGCGTATTGATGGCGAAGGATATTACCTCTGCGTGTAGTACCTTATCTGAGTTAGCAGAAAACTATAACCGATTGATTTCACAGGGTACGGAAAGTAAGTCGAAGGAATTCTCGCTACTGAGCGTGTTGTCTGAATTGATGATTCATATTAGCGCCAAAGTTCAGAGGAACGAAGGTCAACTCGACTGCTTTATCTCTGATAATTTGCCGAATCGTGTTGAAGGCCAATCCACCAGCTTGTTCTGGATCTTGTTTCTGCAGCTTTCTAACGCCATCCAACTTAAATCAAACAAGAAGTTGTTCGTGACAATAGAATCTGGCGCCGCTTCGGATATGGAAAATACACGTGTCACCATCAACCTTAACTTCCTTTCAACGTTAGATGTCTCTGTTGCCAAACTCAATAAGCTCCATTGGAGCGATCATAAACACCATACTGCTAACACAGACGACTTAGCGAAAAGCGTATTAAAAGATTACGGGTATTACGAAAGTCACTGGTTCCAATCGGGTACACAGGAGCGTTTTCAGATCGAGCTTGATCTCAAGGCGAAGAATTTCCATACAGAGAAAACTCGCTTCGACGGCAAGCGTTTACTGCTATGCGCCAATACACAAGTTCGTATCGATGTAATGAAGAAAATGCTCAATAACTTGGGGCTTGATATCACTGAAATCCGCACTGCAAATGAGTTGTTTTCAGCGGCGAAGACCTTTGGTGAGTACGATGCCATCATGTTGACCGATACTTTTGAACCCAACAAGTTACCATCACTCAGTAAAACGGTGAAATCTCAACTTAAGAGTCACCCAAATACCAAGCTGTTGCTTTCAGTAACCAATACTCAGCATGCACAAGAGTGTCACAGCTTCGTCGATAAGATCATCAACTCCCCTGCGATTCCTTATGAGTTTATTCCGAACTTACTCACCATTATGGAAGCAGAAGCATCAGAAGAGCAGATGGAGAACTGCTCATTCCTTATCGTAGAGGATGACCGAGTTCAACAAATCTTACTTAAACGAATACTCACCAAACAAGAGTATGAACCAGATACGGTTGGCGATGGTGCCGACGCAGTTGAGCACTTCATGAATAAACGTTCTGACATCATTTTCATGGACTGCATCATGCCAGGTATGGGCGGCATTGAAGCGACCAAACGCATTCGCCAGTTTGAACAAGAAAACGAGAAAAACCCTTGCACCATCATAGGGGCAACCGCATTGACCAGCAGTAACGAACACCAGGCTTGTATTGAAGCCGGAATGGATTACGTGATCAGCAAACCTTACAAAAGCGACCAAATCATTAAGGTGATCAACAAGTATGTGGCGGTACAGAAACTTAACTAGCAGCATTATGGCTGCGCTTGCATTCAGCACGATACCTTCAGCATCGGCGACGACCCTGCTTGAGGCGGTCGAACTCGGCCTGCAAAACAGCCTATCCCTTCGCGCCAGTGATAAAGGCGTGGAAGAGAACGAATACAACATTGGGATCAGCCGATCTAAGTTTCTTCCTTCACTCAATGGTGCAGCTGATACTACATGGAATGAGAATGAAACCTTGTTATCGAGCGTGCCCGATGAAACCTCCAGCTATAACTCAAACAGCTATAGCCTTTCCCTTTCTCAGTCGATATTCAATCTTGGTGATATTTTCAAATATG
This sequence comes from Vibrio sp. 1F263, assembly GCF_041439035.1. Taxonomy (NCBI): domain Bacteria; kingdom Pseudomonadati; phylum Pseudomonadota; class Gammaproteobacteria; order Vibrionales; family Vibrionaceae; genus Vibrio; species Vibrio sp. 1F263. The sequence continues at coordinate 55,477 of NZ_JBGONI010000002.1, forward strand.
GCACGGCAAAACTCGACTTCAATATTGAAGAAATTAAACACGAGAACAAAATCCAGAGCACCATTTCGGAAATCGGTTCTCAATACTTTGAGTATTTGAAAAACAACGCGCAGATAAAAGCGACCAAGGTTGAGCTTAAATCATCTGAGACGCGTGAACATCAAATGCGACGAAACGTAGAGTTAGGCAACACAGCCGCCAGTGAACTGTACGAAGTTATCGCTCAAAAAGAAGGTGTGTCGAATCGGTTGAGAACCTTACAAAAAGATCGTCGCGTCATTCTCAACGGGCTCTCAATTCAGATTCAATACCCTATCACTCCGTCGCAAGACATATACGAAAGCGTGCCTTTAAAAGAGATAAACAAAAGCGAACAACGCTCAATCATGGATCAGGCGTTAAAGCTTAATAACGACTTGTTAGTGGCGAAGAAAAACGTCGAGAGAAGCCGGAGAAGCTTAAAAGAGAGCGGTACGAACTTCTTACCTACCGTGTCGCTTTCAGCCAGCTATCGTCACGATGACGCCAATAACTACGATAAAACCGACATCACTGCGACAGGCGAAAGCAACTCTACCAGTGTTGGCTTGAATCTAGCCTTGCCTATCTTGTCTGGTGGTTCTGATTATTACGGATATCAAAAATCATCGACAGCGATTGAACGTACCGAACTGCTTTATCAAGATTCGCTTTACACAATACGGAACAGCGTAAACACCTCTGTGCTCAACATAAATGATTTCTCGCAATCTATAAGCAGTTACGAGAACATCATTCGCGCCAACTACGCCTCTTACAAAGGAATCCAAAGGGCCTACCAATTAGGCACACGTACCATCACCGATTTATTGGCCGCTGAAAGTAAACTGTTCAGCGCCTTAAGAGACTATGAAAGTGCACGATACGACTACATCATCGAAACCATCAAGCTTGAGCAAGTTAAGGGCGTGCTTTCAATTCAATCTATCGAAAGCATCATGCAATTGATGAGCGATATCGAAGGGCGAAACAATCAAGAATTAGTGCCTAAACACCTTCTCTCAACTGAATCGTTGAAAACAGGAGGTCGTAATGCAAACTGAGCAGTTTTCTCAAAAGATCAATATGGCAGATAAGTGTTATCTGACTTTCTCTACGATAATTTCCACTCTATTTGGCTTGGTACTGCCCTTCTCCATTCTGATCATTTTCGACCGAGTATTACCCAACCAAGCACAAGATACTCTGTTCTTATTGTTCGCGATTATCCTGATTTCTATCTTCCTCGACTACCATCTGAAAAGTCAGGAAGAGAAGATATCTTCCGTCATCATGAGGCAGTTTGAGACCAACTTAACCAACAAGGTGTTCCAGTCCATCTGTTTGGCTGAGATCTCCAAATTCCGTCGTTTAGAACCGGGCGAGTACCTAGAACGAATCTCAACCATTCCAGAGCTTAAAACCTTCTTTGGTGGCGAATCAGTTCGAGCGCTGATCAACCTAGCTGTCAGTGTGATTACCATCCTCATCATCGGCCTTATCAACATATGGGCTGGCGTGACACTTCTGATTGCCTCGCTCATTTTAGCTATTTTCGCTTGGAGCCTTTCTAAGCAAAAGATTGGCAGCTTACAGAACAAGTCCGATATAGAGGGCTTAACCACATCCAAGATAATTGAGATCATCTCGAGCCCACTGGATATCAAGGCTCGAAACATGGAATACCGCGTTGAAAGCCTAATGACCCAAATGGTTGAAGAGCGCGAAGTTGAAAACATCAAATACGAACAGATTGAATCGAATTTTGGCTTGATCTTAGCGCTCATCCAACAACTCTCGATTGCTTGTGTTGTTGTGGTATTGGCAACAGCCGTGATCAATATGGAGTCAAGCCAAGGCATCATGGCCGCGATCATCATGCTGACCAACCGTTACTTTGCGCCATATCAACAGGTAATGAGAACCGCAAGCCGCTGGGAGTTAAACAAACTCCATATCCAACGTATCGCTGACCTCCTTGAATTGGCCGCCTCTGTTGAACACCAACATGAGACAACCGAAGTAGAACGTATTTCTGTTAAATATTCTGAAAAGCAGCGTATCGAATTCGAACTCGGACAAACCTATTTGCTTACCGGGAAAAGCGGCTCCGGTAAGACCCACCTTGCTAACTGTATTACACGTCAGAACAATGATAACAAACTGGACATCATGATTAATGACACGCCTCTGAGTGACGTAAACTACAACGTTTGGCGTAACAGCGTGCTGATGGTCGATAAAACAAGTTCATTCGTGGAAGGGACCATTATTGATAACCTAACCTGTTTCCGTCCAAGCCTGAACAATACGGCTTTCGCCTTATGTGAAACCATGAACATCAAGGCGCAAATTGACGGACTTCCTGCTGGTTTTTATACGGAACTCAAAGGGCATATGCGCAATCCATTCTCTCGCCAAGTGGGATATGCTCTGTTATTAGTCAGAGCCCTGCTCGCCAGTAAACGTGTATTAATATTCGACGATATAGATTGTGTCTTTGATGAGGAATTTGCGCGCGTCGTGCTGACCAGTACCGCCTATCGTGCCAATGACAAAATCTTAATCATCGCCAGCAATAAGATGGATAAACTTAACCACCGCCTCAAACGCGTAAAACTTACCGGAGGTGACCAATGAGTATCCTAGTAGACTTCAATAATGTGCCGCAACGTGTTTTGGATTTTGAATCTAGTGGATACGACGAACGTTACAGTCAATCGCCACTTATTCGTGGTTTGGCCTACACCTTGATAGCGCTCGAATGGGAAGGCACGCCCGCTATACTCAGCGATGCTTTTATTCCAAAACCCAAAGACGGCGATAGCTTTACAGCAACCATAGAGCGCCTTGGATACCGCTGTGATGTGACCAAACTAAAGACACTCGAGAATATCGATAAATATCCTCACCCGTGCTTTATTGAGATAGAAAACCTCAGTGCCATCTTCTTAGGGACAAAAGATGGGAAGTTGCTGCTGTTTGATTACACGAACAACAACACCATTGAATACCCAATGTGTAAAAAGCCCTGCTTGCTGATTTCTATTAGCGAGTACTCTCGTCTGTTCCGCGAACCACCTCCGGAATCGCAAGACAGAAGCAATTGGATAAAATACGCTTTCTATCGTTACAACAATGAACTTAAAAGCCTGATCATTCTGAGCTTCGTCATCAGTATTCTCGGTGCATTGCAGCCATTCTTCATCATGAGTGTCTATAACTTCGCACTGACTTCGAGTTCTGAGGCGACACTGTATTGGTTAACCTTATTCGCCATTATTGTTGGCTTCTCGGAGTATTTCTTTAAAAAGATGCGGGTAAATATCATTGCCACGTCCGGTAAAGACCTCGCCGTGCACATCTCGCAAGCCGTTATATCTAAGCTGCTGTGGCTACCTTATGCGATGACATCCACTGCTGGGGTCTCTTCTCAGTTAGCTCGCTTGAAAGATATCGACACGTTCCGACGCTTAGTGACTGCAGAATCAACGCTTAGCTATTTTGATATGCCGTTTGTTATTGTATTCATCATTGCGATTGCTCTGATGTCTGGCACGGCTGCACTTGTGGTGATGGGTGGCTTAATATTAATGTTGGTGTTCTGTGTTTACTCTCGTTACATCTACTCACAAGCTACATCTAAAAGCTCTCGCGCTAACGCCATGGTCTCTTATCAATGGAATGAAATCCTTCGTGGTATCAAGACCATTCAAGGTTTGCCTTTACTGCGCGTGGTTCAATCTCGTTTTAGTGCCTCCCATATGCAAAGCACTAGTGATGCGGAGAGTGTAGCTGTAACCAACAGTAAAATTCAGGCTGCTGGCGGTAGTTTGATTCAGGTGATTGGTACTGCAAGTATCGTGACCGCAGTAATCGGAGTCATGGAAGGCACTTCTGATGCGGGCGCGATGCTCGCAACCGTTATTCTCGTTTGGAAAGCACTAGGCCCGATAATGGGCATCTATAACTCAATTTCTAAGTTTCAATCCATCAAGGCTTCGTCGGCACAGATCAACAACTTGATGTCGATGAATGACGACAAGTTAACGCTAGAAAAAAGCCCGCCTATTCGGCTGTTCCAAGGAAATATTGTGGGCAGTGGTGTCAGCCACCGTTACACAGGGGCAGCAACAGGGTTAACCAACCTTGGTTTCAAGATACCTCCCAGTGCAAAAGTCGTCATTTGTGGCCCTACGGGCTGCGGAAAAACCACGCTCATTTCAATCATGGCTGGTTTAGAAGATCGTTATCAGGGCGCGGTGTCTGTCGATGGCTATAACATTAAGCAATTCAACAGTTATCGCTATCGCACGTCGATTAACTACATCCCTTTCAATTTGCACATTTTCGAAGGTTCTTTGGAGACCAATTTCATTTTACACAATGGATTGATTCCGACAGAGAAAATGCAGGAGATGGTCAGCTTCTTCGAGCTAGACGAATGGCTGCCAGAAGGCTTGGCGACTCAATTGAGTGTAGATAAGTGCAAAGGTCTTCCGAATGGCATTCAACAAAAGCTGCGTTTGGCACTTGGTTTAGGCAACTGTGAGCAATCTCTGATAATCATTGATGAACCGTTCAACGGGGCTGAAAATGAAAACGCCCAGTATTTTAACCGCCTGTTCAGCGATAAGTTGCTGAATAAAACCGTCATTTTTTCGACCAATGATCCCGGTTTGATCGCTACTTCCAATATGAGTTTGGTTCTAGAACCTGATGGCAACTTGAAATATTTTGGCTTAACAGACAAATACTTAAACAGCTTGAGTTAAACACGACGATGCTTATTCACAAATTACTCGTTAGATAAATGGATGTAATTGACAAAAACATAAGTGAGAGAGATGATTCGCTCTAAAATCACCGATACAAAGGAAGCAAATGTACACATTCGTTGCAGACAAGCTTGATGTCGCTTACTTATCCGCAATTCCTGAAAACCATCAACTTCAGGGCTGCGATGTGCCTGAAGAGGAAATCGAACTTCGAGAGATCATAGAAGTTTGGTATGAGTGTGCCTTTCTACCCGCTTTCAATCTTCAGAAAATCGATATCGAGAACAAAGCTGAGTTAACCGTCGTACAATCAAATGCTCTGAGCAACGATACGCGTACGCTCGCTTTCCTACTCAAAAACAGAGTGTACCGCGCTGCACTGAACAGAATGCTCGGTGTTTGGGCGCTAGAACCTTCTGCAAAAACGGTGTTAGAGCAACTTCTATTTGAACTAAGTCTCGATAAAAATCACCCTAATTAACTCGCTTTTTAAGATACTCATCAATAAGCATCAAAATCAAACCGACCGCCAAACGCTATAAATTGCTAGCAAGAGAAGCTATTTCAAAATAAGCTGTGGAATCACAAGAACTTATACCCCTCCCACACTTCCATTAAATTTACAGTTTCAAAGTTTCCATATCGGCATTTTTATTCTACTGTTTTTATATAAAACCAGTTGGATGGATCCTTAATATGTCGACACTTACGGTCTGGAATAACCTTTCAGTTAAACATAAACTCTTTGGCTTAGTTCTACTACCGATCTCATTGCTCCTTTTCTTAGCCGGTAGACAAGCTTACTTTCTGACGACGCAGTTAAACGATTTTGAGCGAACCAATCAGTTAGCAATTTACCTTGAAGATATCTCTGTCTTGTATCGAAGTACTTTGGCACCAAACACTGAAGAGTTCGTTAATCGAAGTGCTAAGGTAAATGCCGAGCTCAAAGCACTTTCACCTAGCATATTTCTAAACAGTTCCGAAGAAGTGAACCAACTGCTGGCCGACTTCAGTGAGGCAACCTTGTCGACTATGAAAACGACAGATAGTTTCGATAAGCTGGATGCGATTGAATGGCAAAGTGATTTGTACCAACAATTGTTGCTAGCCATTGAGAAAGTCCCTTTTGATATCACCAAGCGTGAGATTCAACAGCACCTCACCGCCTTGCATCAACTAGAGTGGTTGATGTTTTGGTCAAATGAAGAATTTAAGCTCAGCGCTTCACTCTTCGATATTTACCAAAATCATCAAGAGTATGATTCTGAACTAGCCGAGTTGGTTGAAAGCCTCAATGCTAGGCAAGTTTTGTTCTTAGAAAGATTTGTATCCTTGAATGCCAATACACATCAAGTTTCACTCATGATTGAAGTGTTTAAAGATGAGGCTTTTATGAAAAGCCAAGAGATACGTCACGCACTTCATAGTTCATCCACAATAAGCGCATTGACTCCACAAGAGATCACTACCGGACTCAATGCGATGAGTGCTCGCCTAAGCCTGTTGCAGAATTTAGGTGACGTAATCAAACAAGAGTTCCAGGCCGAAGTAGCTCAAGCGATCTCAGATGCTCAAACAGAAAGAACGCTATTTATTTCCATCGTCACGTTGCTTGCAGCAACTGTTATGGGATTAACCCTCAGTTTAGCGAAACAAGTTACCAACAATCTTGGGCTAGTTCTTAGGTTCTTAAAAAGTGAAAACGATGATACCCGCCCTTCTTTGGACAAACTGATTCAAGGCAAAGACGAACTCAGCCTATTTGCTCAGCAAGTAGAGCGACTGACCATCGAACGAGAACATGCAAAAGAGAAGTTAACGATAGCTAAAGAAGACGCAGAGCGAGCTAAAGAAGACGCCGAAGAAGCCAAAGACCACGCGATACAAGCTAGCAAAGCGAAAAGTAGCTTCTTGGCCAATATGTCTCATGAAATTCGAACCCCACTGAATGGCGTTATCGGAATTTCAGAGATCCTGTCAGACACACCACTTACACCAACACAACGTGATTATGTAGATACGATCGAGACATCATCCCAACTACTGCTAAGCCTGATCAACGACATCTTAGACTTCTCTAAGATTGAATCTGGCATGCTATTAATCAGCCCGCATTCGGCATCGATTAGAGAATCCATTTACGACATCGCATCTATTGTCGCGCCAAAAGCTAAAGAGCAAAAAATATCAGTGAACGTTGATATCAGCCCAGACACACCTGCACGCGTGATGATCGATGATCACCGATTAAGACAGATCTTGATGAACTTTATGTCGAACGCGGTGAAGTTCACAGCAGAAGGTGGCGTTACCCTGTCAATCCAAACGCTAAACAAAGCAGAAAACAATGTCACCCTAAGGTTTTCTGTGCGAGACACGGGGATTGGTATCGATAAACAGCAACAGAAACAGATATTCGAACCGTTCGCTCAAGAAGATGATTCAACGACCAGACAATTCGGTGGTACTGGCCTTGGCCTTGCGATCAGTACTCAGCTTGTTGAACTTATGGGTGGTCAGATCCAACTCGACTCCGTCAAAGGTGAAGGTAGTTGTTTCTACTTCGATCTAGAATTACCCATTGATTTAATGTTGCCAAAACCAAGCACAGCAACCGCCGACATTTATGTTTTAGGTAACGCGAACATGCTCTCTAAACGAATAGAATGGGACCTTAACCTCTATGGTTTAGAAATAACCCAACGAACGAGAGATACAGTTGAGCTTACACAACAACTCACGATTCAAAAGCACGCTAACCCAATCACAGTTGTCTTTGCTGAAGATGACACATTCCAAGCCAGTGACTATACCAGTGACTTAGATAAGCTCCACCAAAACGGCATCACTATCTGCTTGATTCGATCATTTTTGAGCGAGCCGGCTGACATCGGCAATTGTGTTACGGCTCAAGTATCACAGCCCCTACTCGGTTTACGTTTGATTAAAGCGGTTGAGCTCTGTGATACACAGGGTCGGGTTGAGCTTTCAGAGGCGAGCCAACCTTCTTTAGAGATACAACACAAAATTCTGATCGTCGAAGACAACAAGGTCAACCAAAAAATTTCCGGGCTTCATGTTGGTAAAAGTGGTTTTGAATTCGAGTTTGCGAATAATGGCCAGGAAGCCGTGGACATGTTCAGATCGAACCCTCACTACGCAGCAATACTCATGGACTGCATGATGCCGGTTATGGATGGCTTTGAAGCGACAAGTAATATTCGCCGCGTTGAAAAAGAGACCAATGCCACGCGTCGTATCCCTATCATTGCCCTGACCGCCAGTGTTATTGATGACGATATTCAAAGGTGTTTCGACGTGGGCATGGATGACTATGTGCCAAAGCCATTCAAATTTGAAATGTTAAAAGAAAAAGTACTTGCCGCCGTTGAAGCAATGCCACTTCCTGTTGCCTACAAAACTAAATCTACGAAAAAACCCGCGACCGTAACGCCGATTCTTAATGCTGCAGCTAAACGGACTGTGCCAGAGGAAAGAGAACAAAACCCGGTTCCGAGCAAATCTGAAAGAATACTGCTCGTCGAAGACAATCGAGTTAACCAAAAAGTCGCTTCGGTCATGCTAACAAGGGCTGGTTACGCTTTTGAAATTGCAGAGAATGGTCAAATTGCCGTTGATATGTACCAAAACGACAGTAGTTTCGACATTATACTAATGGATTGCATGATGCCCGTTATGGACGGTTTCACAGCAACTAAGGAGATTCGGGAGCATGAGAAAAACCTAGGCTTAAGCAAAACTCCTATCATCGCGCTAACCGCCAGTGTTATCGATGATGACATTCAAAAGTGCTTTGATTCAGGCATGGATGGATACGTAGCGAAGCCCGTAAGAAAAGAAAAGCTATTCCATCAAATAGAAAGTGCGACTTGTTAGGAGAAACCCATGGATTGGATTAAAACAATAAAAACACTTCCACGCAGAGTCATATTGCCAGTCGCGGTAGGGCTATTAGGAAACTTGCTTCTTCTCAGCCCAGCTCATGCCGCAGAAGATTACGCCATATTCTCTTTAGATTCAGGATTTGAAGAAATATCGATAAACAAAGCAAGAAAGCTGTATAGAGGAAAAACAAAACGACTCGATGGTAAACGTGTAGAACTTTCTGATTGGCCTGAAAACAGCAGCGAACGTGAAGTTTTTTACCAACAACTGCTTGGAAAAAACGCAGCTCAAATGAATGCCCATTGGGCGAGCTTATCCTTCTCAGGTAAAGCTCGTTATCCAAGAGAGATTAAATCGGCGTCCACCGAAACCTTGGTTGACTGGCTTGATGACAAGCCCAATCGAATTGGGTACGCCCCGCTCTCGACGCTCCCTGAAAATGCCAATGTTCTATACGTTATAAGCTCGGAGAAATAATATGAAAAAAATAATTACGTCAGTGCTATGTGCTTCAATTGCCTCTCCGGCTTTCGCTATTATTGAACTTACCGATAATTTTTCGTTAAGCGGATTTGGTTCTACTTCTTGGGCAACATCAGATAACGACTCCCCTTTAATCATCAACAATGGTTTTACCGATGAAAATTGTTATGACTGTGATACCACACTTGGAGTTCAACTCGATTACTTTTACAACTCATTTAAAGCTTCCGTACAAGTTGTCAAACCACCCCAATATGATTGGAGTGATCCTCAACTCGAGTGGGCTTACTTGGGCTATGAATTTAACGACTTCGATGTGAGTATTGGTCGATTACGACTGCCACTATTCCTTGCCTCTGAATACTATTATGTTGGCCAAGCCTATATGACGGCAAGACCACCGACAGAGGTGTATAACAGCGTTCTTGGTATTACCGCTTTCAACGGTGTCAAAGTGAGTTGGACTCATGATGTAACCGATGAAGCTACCCTACAACTCTCTCCATTTGTCGGAATCAAAGATAAGAATGAAGTAGAGTTCAATTCGACAACCGAGCTGGAATTCGAAACAAATCGAATGTTTGGTGCAAACCTTCAATTAAGTGGTGATAACTATCGTTGGAACTTATCTTTCCTTGATTCAAATTTCGATCAAACGACAAAAATTAAAAACGTTGGCACGCTTCCAACAGCAGACAACCAACACATCCAACTTTGGTCGCTAGGCGCTGAATATGAATTTGGCCAAGCGGTATTGGCGAGCGAAGGTCAAATCAGTGACGTTTCTTCATCCATGTACGCCAGCCTAGGTTACCATTTAGGAGCATTTACACCTTACGTAGTATACGGCGCGCAATTTAACGCCAATGAGCACTTAGAAGGGAATAGCTACTTAGTTGGTGTAGATTACGACTTGATGTCAAATATATCTATCAATGGTGAAATGCAATTCTTCGAAGCTCGTAGGTCAAACGGTGCCTTTATTGACGCCCCTAAAACCGATAAAGATGCATTGCTCTACACCATCATGTTGAGTTTTGTTTTTTAGCTCGAATTCAAATCGATGGTCACTTGCAGCAATTAAGATCCAAAAAAGCCAGTCGAATATTCGACTGGCTTTCTCAATAACGGTTTATCAGCTTACCATTAACCCATCTAAAGATTATGAGCTTGGTGCGACTCGTTTCTCTTTCAACTGTTCAATAACATAATCAGGAGCCACTTTACCTAGCTCACCCAAGCAATCATCTGTTTTTTCATTGCCATAGCGTACATAAATATCGCATACCGCGTATAACTGTTCTGGAGAGCCAGAGATCAAATACGCTTTCTCGAACGATTTAGTCGATTTGTCGATATCCAGCTCTTCTTGTAGTACCCCATTCAAGTACCAGTAGTAGCTGTTATCTTTTGCAAGTTCTGCTGCTACTTCAATCTCTTTGGCTGCTGCTGCCTTGTCTTCAAGGCGAACCAAAGTTAATGATTTAGAATAGTGCATCGCTGCATTGTCCGGCACGTTCTTCAAACCACGATCCAACACCTCGACCGCTTGTTGATCTTTATTCTGAGATCGGAAGTTATCCGCGTAGCTCAGCCAAACTTGAGGGTCTTTCTGGTGAGTATTAATCAACTCAAGATAAATCGTTTCCGCTTTATCCCATTCATTGTGCCAACGGAGCACGTCAGCGAACAACAATTGAAACTTTTCAGATTCTTGTGATTCCAAGAATGTTATTAACTCAGCGACAGGTTGTTCGATTTGTGCTTTCTGTTCTTTATCTAACGTATTGTAATCACGAACTAAGTTCGATGTTGCTGAATGACGAACCATAGAGTCTGTATCGCTCAGCAAAGGCGAAACTAACGCCCAACGATGCTCAAGTTGATATGGCGAAGAACCGATAATCGAAGCCTCACGAACTTCAGGGTTTTGATCTTTCAAACCTCTTGCCACCGCCACCAGCGCATTCTGGCTTGGGTATGAAGCAAGTTCTTGCAGTGCACCAGTACGATTTTCAACGGATTGATTCTGATCTTGAGCCATGTAAGACAACTGTTGAATTCGGGTTTGTGTGTCCGTCATTTCAAGCACTTGATTGATATTTTGTGCCGGTGCGTCAACGGTTTGTTGAACGCTATTGGCAGCCATTGCTGACGTTGAAATCAATGCAGACGTTGAAACCAATAAAGCAACAGCCGTCGCTAAACTCTTCTTCATCATAGTATTACCTTAAACTGGAGAACTTAGCCTGTCCTTAGACTCGTATCTGATTAAATTTATCTTGGGCCGTTGACCCAAAAAACGAGTTAAAACTTGGTCTCGAACGTAGCTTGTTGCGCCTGTTTTGCACGATGCGCCATCAATACCGAGTCACTGAATTTGCCATGAGCCACTGAGTGCCCCATCGCACGAGCAATATAAGCCATCGACTTGTCGACATGAGAAAAGAACTTGTGCCAACCAGCACATAAGTAGTTCAAGCCCGGTTCACCTGCGCGAGTTTTGATAAAGCGGTTTTTCGGACATTCACCATGACAAGCAAACTTGTACTCACACTGCTGACATTGACTGGTCATTGTGCGTGATTTAGCAAAACCAAACTTTTGCTGTGGTGCGCTGTACGCCAAATCATCAAGCTTCTCGTGGTGGATATTGCCAATTTTGTATTCAGGGTAAACGTAGTGGTCACAAGAGAACACATCACCGTTTGGCTCCATCGCTAGGCCTTTACCGCAGATCTCATTCAGAGTGCAAAGCGGATTCGGACGACCAATCCACGTTTCTAAGCTCGCTTCAAAATACTGAACGAACACTTTACCGATGTCGTTCTTCGCCCACTCATCAAACACAGAGATCAGGAAGTTACCCCAAGCCAAGTCCGACACACACCACGATTCCATGATCGAATCTTTATGGCCGGGGATCAGGCGTTTGTCGCCTTGTTTTAGCTGCTCACTCACTTGGGATGTTTGTGGCGCAACCGTTCTAAAGGTTTTCTGTTCAACGATAGGAATAAACTGCATTTGTGGAGACTTCACCACATCACGTAGGAAGCGATACACCTCAAGTGCATTTTGACTGGTGAGGTTATTCACACAAGTCAACGTTGCAAATTTAACTTGATGTTTGTGCAGCAACTCAACCGCCGCCATCACTTGTTTGAATGTGCCACGGCCTGCTCTATTAACACGATACGCATTGTGCAGCATTTCAGGGCCATCAATACTCAAGCCAATCAGGAAGTTATTCTTTGCTAAGAATCGGCCCCAATCGTCATTCAGCAGTGTGCCATTGGTTTGTAGATCATTTGAAATCAACACACCTTCAGGCTGGTACTTTTTTTGTAGCTCAACCACTCTTTCAAAGTACGCTAAACCCAGCATAGTTGGCTCGCCGCCCTGCCATGAGAAGATAATTTCAGGCGTGTTTTGACCTTCGATATATTGTCGGATGTAGGTTTCTAACGTCTCATCATCCATTCTTGGAGAACTGCCTTTCTTGTACTCCAACAAATCTTGCTTACTTAGGTAATAACAATATTTACAGTCAATGTTGCATGCTGCGCCAATTGGCTTAGCCATAACATGCAAGCGTTTAGACGCTTTACCATTGTATTGTGGACCTTGAGTAATGTGCATGATTTATCTACCTATCTTAGTGTCTGTAGCCATCATAATGCCTATTTCAGTCAGTGGCATGTTATACCCTTTATAACCAATAGGAATGACCTTAAACGTTAAAATTGCCCTCTATTTCGAACATTCGAGGCACGTGATGAAATTTTTCAATTACAAACAATTAGCGGCGATCAGCAGCGTCACCATGACTATTTTCCTAAGCGGCTGTGCGAGCGTGCCTACACACCCTATCGCCCAACAAATCGACCAAGAGATGGTGCTAGTTGAAGGTGGTACATTCACCATGGGTTCGAACGATCCTGAAGCGACCAAAGCAGAACAACCAGCGCGAGATATAACTGTAGATAGTTTCTACATTGCGAAGTTTGAGGTGACTCAAGAATTGTTCGAATCGGTGATGGGTTCATCTCTCAGTTATTTCCAAAACCCACAAGTTCCGGTCAATAACTTAAGTTGGCAACAGGCGAACTACTTCGTTGAACAATTGAACGAACTTACAGGTGAAGAATACCGTCTGCCGACTGAAGCTGAATGGGAATTTGCAGCGAAAGGTGGCAACAAGAGCAAAGGCTATACTTACAGTGGTTCCAATAACTTAGATGATGTTGCGTGGTACTCAGCAAATTCTAAAAATAGCGCACATCCAGTCGGGCTAAAGAAGCCAAATGAACTAGGCTTATATGACATGACCGGAAACGTGGGTGAGTTTGTGATTGATGCCTTCGATGACACCTTCTACCGATTCGGTCCAACAGACAATCCTAACAACGCAAAACACAGCGACGTTGGTTTATCACATAAATCGGTTCGCGGTGGCAGCTTTGCTTATGACGAAAACGAATCTGAAAGTTACCGTCGCGACTTCGCAAGCCAATCGATCACTATGTCAGATATGGGCCTGCGTTTAGTTAAGGATACGAACTAGCTAAAGCTGTGAGCTAGTTAAAGAATGAACTAACTAAAGGTGCCAACGGTTATGAATCAACAATCTTCACAAGCGATACTAAAATACGACTTGCACTATACACACATTAGAAATTTGACACACGTTAGAAATCTGACCAAACGTTAGAACTCTGCGGCAACGCTGAATAAGGAACTTCTATGCAATACACCAAGCTTTCAGGACTTACACTCGCGTTACTCTGTGCCTTCCCTGTCTCAGCAGCAGAGAAGCCAAATCTAGTCCTTCAAATCACGGTAGATGGCCTGCGCGCAGATCTTATCGAACGATATAAGCACAACTTCGGTGAAGGTGGTTTCCGGTACTTAATGGATGACGGTACTTACTACACCAACGCGAACTATCAACATGGCAACACGGAAACGATCGTGGGCCATGTGTCGCTTGCAACCGGCGCTCCACCGAGCGTACACGGCATGGTAGGTAACGTTTGGTATGACCGTAGCGAAGAACGTTTGGTGTATAACGTAGAAGACGGTAACTACAAAATGTTGACCTCTGGTGCGGGTGTCGATAAAGCAACTGAGATCGACCCAACTCAGAAGACAGCACAAGGTGATGGGCGATCTCCAGAGCCTATACTTGCCACCACGTTTGGTGACGAGCTGACAATTTCCAATAGTGGCAAATCAAAAGTGTTCGGTGTATCCGTGAAAGACCGCGGCGCAATCTCATTGGCGGGACACAGTGGTAAAGCCTTCTGGTTCTCCAAAGCGCAATCTGAGTTTGTCACCAGCAACTATTACTACGACGAGTATCCAGATTGGGTATCACGTTGGAACGAGAAAGCGATTGCTGCAGAGTACTCGAAACAGAAATGGGATCTCTCATTACCACGTGAAAACTACACGCTGCAAGAGCACGATACCGAACACAAAGTGAAACTCGGTGATTTCCAACGCACCTTCCCTCACCCTTATGGCCCCGCGAGTTACAAGTACTACAGCACAACGCTAACCGTTAGCCCGGCTGGCGATGAAATCACAGAAAACTTTGCAAGCACACTGTTGATGCAAGAGAAGCTAGGTCAAGGTGACGTGACCGATTACCTGTCTGTAAGTTTTTCATCAAACGACTACGTGGTGCACTTATACGGCCCTGAAAGCCTAGAAACAGAAGACAACCTAATTCGACTCGATAAGACGATCGCCAAGCTTCTTAAAACCGTTGATCACCAAGTCGGACTAAAGAATACACTAATTGTGTTGTCTGCCGACCACGGTGTACCTGAATCTTCACCTGCGGCAAATGCGCTTGGCTTCAATCAAGCTCAATACTTCAATAAAGACACACTGCTCTCGAGTGGCGTAGAGCAAAGGTTGAAGGATGAGTTTGGTTTATCCAAAGACGCAATACGCTTGTACGCACAGCCTTATATTTATCTGAATCACGATTTAATCGCAGAGAAGAAACTTGACCTAGCTAAAGTACAGGAAACGATCGCCGATGAAATAGCGAAAGTGAAGGGAGTGGCGTTTGCCGTATCAAGCAGTGATATCGCGGCAAACCGAGTACCTGATACTCATGTAATGCAGCTCATTAAGAACAACTACCACCCAGCTCGTTCTGGCGATGTGTATGTGGTATTTGCTCCACGTAGCTACATTAACGACATGGAAGGCCTTCAAATAGCCTCGACTCATGGCTCGCCATGGAAGTACGATACACATGTCCCTGTCATCTTCGCAGGCTACGACGTTGAAGCTCAGAAAATCTCACGTCCAGTCACGCCATACGACATTGCACCAACGCTTTCGAACAAACTGGGTATCACTCAACCAAGTGGTTCAATTGGAGAAGTTCTGCAAGAAATTACCGAATAATAGATGTCATTGAGGTTTCTTAGTTTTAATGTCGAAACCCACACCAAGTAAAAGAGCCACTTATCAATTCAGACTGACTCAGTCAAAACAGATAAGCGGCTCTTTTTGATTGCCTGTAGTTAGGTCGAAATCCAATCAACGTATGTCAGTGCTGGGAATAACGGCTATTCGCACAAACATTTTCCATCAATCCCCCTTTAAAGGTTAACTTGATATGTCTTTTGCTGCCGCTTTGATCTTAGCGCGCAACCATTTGTGGCTAGGTTCATTAGTGCGACTCGGGTGCCAAATCATACACATATCGAGATCTTCCAATTCGAATGGTAGTGGTAGTGTTTTAACCGCGTACTTTTCAGAAAAACAACGCACCGATGACATAGGTAGCACTCCGATGTAATCAGAGCCCTCAATAACTGGCAGCATCTCTACAACGCCCGCAGCTCGATAGACTATTCTTCGTTTTTCAAGGTCACTGTAGTGTTCAGAACTCAATAAGCTTTTACGTGCATGCCAACGAGATACAACCACATGCTCAACTGATAGGAACTGCTCCATATCGATGGTATCACCAATCGTAGGATGGTCTTTGCGGCAAACGACCACCAGCTCCTCTTTAGAAATCACCTCATGCTTGAGCATGGTTCTTCCTTTAGGTGTCATATCAACAATCACATCATGTCTTTGAAGCCTTAAATCAGACTCGTAGTCTTCGGTAAATAGAGGGTGAACTTCTAATGCGATACCAGGTGCAACTTGGCTGATTAACTGCATCACTCTTGGCATCATTTCGTAGCTCGCCGCCGAGACGCAGGCAATTGAATAAACGCGGCCTGAAGTTTTGGGGTCGAAATCTCTTGATGCAGATAAGGTAGACGTAAAGTTTTTTAGCGCAGCGGCCATTGCCGGATAGATATCAATAGCGAATGTGGTTGGCTCTACGCCTGATGTGGTACGGTGAAACAGTGGCTCGTCATAGATATCTCGCAACCGTGCAAGCGCTTTGCTCACAGCAGGTTGGCTTATATCCATGCGATTAGCAGCCCTAGATAAGTTCTGCTCTTCATAAATAGCGACAAATATAGGAATTAGATTGAGTTCAGTACTTTTCATACAGTTCCATATTAAAGAAGCAGGTTCCCTATAGTAGAGAACCTGCCGATTTTGTTCGATGCGAATGACTAAAGTTTGCTACTTAGTTCTATCTTTTAAGTCTGGCAAGGCTTTAGGGATTTTCAAGCGGTCAAAAATTGAACGAGAATTGCTTGAGTTTGATTTGTCATTGCGTAAGTTACGTAACCCTCTCCACAAACGAGTAAATACGTTTTTGTCTTCACGCCCTTGTTGGAGGGATTCACTGTCTTCTAGCCAACGCTTTTGTCCATTCAATTTACCAAGTTGCGCTTTACCCAGTTGTGCTTTATCCAGCTCTAACTGAGAGGTTTGGTTTCGCAATTGGCGGTAGATAAAGGTTCTTAATGCAGCCCAATTACCTTGCTTAAGCAAACGACGGAATACCAACCAACTCGGTGTTGGGCGGTTCGCATAATAACGTTTAACAGAAACAAAGCACGCCACACTGAACAACAGTGCCAGACCAACGCTAATAAACACTGACATGTAAGCCTTGATGAAAGATTGGACTGTGTGTTTGGCTTCAAACACATTCCCTTTTATCACCACGGTTTCAAGGCGTTGATTCTTGCTGTCCCACCACTGAAATGAAAACTGTGGCAACGTAAATTCACCGCCCTGCTGAATAACATAAACCGTCTCCTCAATTCGACTGGAACGGTAGTTACCACGATCTTGAGTATCATCTAAACGATTAGGCTGCGGGTAAGCTTGGTACTGCTGGGTCGATTCATTGTTCAACACGTCCGGCAGTAAAACAGACAAACTGTCTTTGGCCTTGATGGTTACTGTTCGAGTAATGGCATCGCCTACTTTTAAGTTTTCACTCGAGCGTTGCCATTGTTGCTCTATATCTACTTCTGTTGCAGAAAACCAAGGCGATTCATTATCAAGTAAACCTGAAGGCAACGAAGCTTCAAACTTAATTGGCTGCGTGTAAAGCGTGCCGCCAACGTTAGAGCCATCAGGAGCAGAAACTTGGACGCGAACCGGCACGATTGGAATGACAAACTCGCCAGAAGTCATCGGATAAAGTGTCACTTCCCATCGTTGACGCGACCATGTAGTGCCATTGACCCGTTCCGTGTAATTAGTCGCGAGTTGGTTACGTTGCTTAGCGATCACGTTAGGGATTTCGATACTGCTGATTCGAGTCCCTCCCGTTAACCAACGCGGCGTCGCCACCTCAATGTTCAGAATTACCTGCTCATTAACGCTCACTTTAGTCGGCGTTATCTTATCGCCTGACTTCGGTTTTTCTCCAACCCAAGCGATCAGTTCAACATCACCACTTTTTTGGAGGTCGAAGATATCGGCAGCAGAAGCAACAGCAGGAAAAAACCAACTCAACATAAGAGTCATCGACAGTAACCACTTATGGGCTCTAACTCGCACTCTCTTTGATTGAATGGCTTCAAGAGCTAAATCATATCGACTCATTGGGTTTGCTCCTGTTTTGATGCCTGTTCCTGTTTTGACGCTTGTTCGATGGAAGGTGCAGGGTCTCTTAATTGAATTTGGAACTTGGACTTTAAGAAGAACTTAGGGTCCGCTTCTACTCGTTTTAGCCACTTATCGGCAAGCTCTTGGCTACCCAAAATTTCATTGGCATTAAGCGTTTCCTTGAGCATCAATTCCGCTACCGTTTCCTCTTCAGCGCCATCACCCGTTCTTGGCTGATCGTCTTCGAGTTCTAACGACTCTTCAGGGCCATCTGTAGTTCCGGACTGGCTTTCACTGGTTCGGTTTACCTCTTCGACAATTCCACTAAGCACAGCAAGATTGTTTTCGACATCCGTTCTTAGTTCTGGTGACAGATCCTCTTTCTCGCTTAATGATTTCAAAAGGTCTCGCGCCGCAAGATATTCACGCTGTCTGGCTAACGCACTCGCCGCGTTGTATAAACCAAGGTCAGTTTTGGTTTGCAGGAATGCACTGTGAGCGAGCTTAAAATCACGAGCATAGTAGTAAGCCGCGCCTTTTCTCATTGGGTCAGTAAAATGTTTTGCCGCTTCAAGGTATTCCTTCTGATTCAACAGGCGTTGACCTTGCTGGTCAGGCGTTAGCCATAAGTCCCACCACCATTGAGCGGTCTTATCCCAAGCCGTAAGTGACTCCACCACAACTGGTTTCTCAGCGGTTAAGTTGACTGTTTTCGCCAAAGTGTCTGGTGAATACATGCTGCTTGTGATCATCAAACCAACGACACACCACTGCACCAACCACCCTTTTCTGAACCATAGCAACATAATGAAAGCCATTGGAATAAGCAGTCCATAGCCCATGTCTTTCCAAGGCATTGAAGATTCGCCGTTGAGCTGCATGTTTCTTTCAACCGCTCTGTTCAGTTGTTGGATATCCGAATCATCAACGGTCACCTCAACCACTCGTCCACTCGTCTTACTCGCTAAGTTACGCAGTGAATCTAGGTCGACTGGATTATCACTCACCACATTACTGTTTCCTGCGGCTAGAATGAGCAACTGATACGGATTGTCGTTAAAGAAACTCTCGTACGCCCTAATGGTGCTTGGGTTTACACCATCTGATACCAACAGTACAGAAGAGCCTAACTCACCAGACAGTTGCTGATTAATCAATGGCAGTGCTTCTTCTGCTGACTTACCTGATACCGGCATGATATCGGGTGTGATAGCCGCTAGAAACGGTTCGAATACTTTGCTGTCTTGAGTAACGGGCATCGCGACGTGTGCGCTGCCTGCGTAAACCACTAAGCCCGTATTACCGCCTTTCCGAGCTGCCAATAAGTCTCTAATTTTCTGCTTAGATCGTTCCAAGCGACTCGGTGGTAAGTCTTTAGCGAGCATGGATTCACTGTTATCAAGCACAACCAACATCGACGCTTTGTCTTCACCAAAAGGCGAAGCCTCACGTTGCCATGTTGGGCCAGAACAGATAATGATGGCGATAGTTACAATCACCACCAATAGCTTCAATGGCAGTTGCTTACGCCAGCCTGTTTCGCCAATCGTCAATGCATTACGTAAGTGTGCAGGTAGAATGTCTTTCCACGTTGGTTTGGTCTCTTCTCTCCAACGAACCCATAGCAGGAAGAACATCGGAATAAAGGCCAACAACCACAAAGGTCGGATAAAATGAAACTGGGTAAAGAACTGTTGCAGAGTGAGAGAATCAGGCATCATCCTCTCCTTTCAATTTTTTAGTTTTAGAAGCCAAAAGCGATCTTCTACGTAAAGTCGCCAGACTAAAGGCCGTCAAATACATCACAACAACAATCGCCATTAAGTAATGGTGCAGTCCCTGTTTAGGACGATAAGTGGTACTTTCATATAATTGTGGTTCTAGTTCACCGATTTGAGCGTAGGCTTTGGTTAGTTCGTCGCGGTTAAGCGCCTCAAAGGCTTCGCCACCAGACTCTTGAGCCACTCGTTTGATGGTTTCCATATCCAAAGCCACTTCACCAACGGTTTGTGGGTCACCCATGGCGATCACGTGAATACGAACGCCTTTCGCCTTCGCCACTTTGGCGGCATCAATCGGTTCAACAAAGCTTCCCGTATCATTACCGTCGGTTAGTACGATCACGACCTTCTCTTTTTCGTTGGCATCAACACTTGAATCTTGAACGGCAGCACTTTGCTTTTCGCTTTGTTCAAACACCTTAATCGCCAAGCCAATTGCATCACCTAAGTGCGTGCTTTGCCCTGCCATAGCGACATCGGTTTGATTAAGCAGTTCAAGCCACACATCTTGGTCAGCTGTAAACGGTGTTTGTACAAACGCTGCATCACCAAAAAGAATCAAACCGAGTCGGTCCCCTTTTCGGGTAGTCGCAAAATCAGCCAGCACTTCTTTGGTCGCGTCCAAACGAGATATTTTATCGCCCCGCTTAGAGGTAAAATCTTGTTCTGCCATTGAGCCAGACAAATCGACAACCACCATCACGTCGCGACCTAATTGTTCACGAACTTGTGGCTCACCAAGAATGGTAGGTTTCGCTAATGCGCAGATCACTAATACCCAGGTAATGATCAGCGTAGTACGTTGCCACCAGCTTGGCGTTAACTGGCTTGCTCCTTCGGATGGAGCCTCGCCAATCGCCTCTACCAACTCACTGAAAAATGGCACCTTAATAGCCATTTGCTTAGTGCGATAAGCAGGTACGGCGAAGTAAACGAGTAAAGGCAAAGGTAGTGCGATAAACCACAGTGGGTGCGCAAATTCAAAGCTGGCAGATAAACTATCAAACATTATCTTGCCCCTCTGGTTTTGCTTGTACATCCGGTTTCGCTTGTAGATCTGGTTTATGAAGTTTTAGCCACATCATCGCGGTTTGAATTACCTCTAATCGCTGTTCAAAGCTCAGACGCACATTAGGGTCAATTAGGCTTTGCATCCATAATTCCGAAACTTCATCGGCAAAGAACGCATTGCTGTTTTCACTTGTGTTAGCGCTAACAGGCAGATAAGCGTTCAGACGGTTTACATAGGCTTTTCCAAACAGCTTTGCATTACTGCTGTCTAGGTAACGAAGTACCACCTTCAGTACTTTGAAGGTTCGTTCGGTTGAGTTTTTGTCTCTCGCATCCAATACCATGAGCTCTTTAAGCGCTTCTTTACGATAACGGTTATTCCACCATCTCTGCGCCAAGCGATAAGCCAGATAGATAGCGACCAATAACAGAATGACGCCAAGGATCTTCCAGCCAATAGTTTGCGGCATCCAGCTCACGCTCTCGGGAATGGCGACATCGTGCAGATCGCGAAGGATATAAGTACTTGGAGGCGTATGTTCAACGGCCATCTAACGCCCTCCCACCAGCTTTTGAAGCTGAGAAATATGAGTTCCAGACGTATCTAATTCGATATAAGGGAGGTTTTTCATCGCCATTAATTTAGCAAGGGACTGTTTCTGGAGTGCCGCCTTTTGAGCAAGGCTTTCACTTGCGAGGTTAACCTTAGATTGGCTATCCAGATTAAGTTGAAAGCGACCATCACCCACCACCCAATTTGCGCTTGCGAGATCTTGAGGTAATGATTGTTCCAATGGGTCTGTGACCATTATGGCCAAGATATCGTTGTGTTGCTGTAACTGCTTTAGTCGGTCTAGATGTTGTTCTTGGCAGTCGCGCCAATCGCTAATAAAGATTAAGGTCGACTGCTTTAATCTCATTCGTTTTATCAGTTCAATCCATTGACTGAACCCGACTCCTTCGCTGTCACTCACACTCACGTCTAAGCTTTGATTTGCTTTAGTAAGGTGCTTTAACTGAGCCAGTAAATCAGACTGTGAACGCTGTGCTTTGGTGTGGAAGAGTTTTTGATGAGAAGCTAAAACAAAGCCAACACGGTCACCATCTTTCAGGACTCGCCATCCACACAATGCCGCGACTTCGGCCGCAACAACTGATTTCATGGTGTTTTGAGAAGCAAAGAACATCGAACTGCGCTGATCGACACAGATGATTACATTTCGGTCTTTCTCTTCGGTATAGCTACGAACATGAGGCTTACCCGTTCGCATCGTGACTTTCCAATCGAGATTACGAATATCATCACCAAGTTGGTAGTGACGTAATTCCTCAAAATTCAAACCACGACCACGAAACAGGGAATTATGTCGACCCGACAGCACACTGCCCGCCTTTAGATGAGGCAACAGAGAAAACGACTCAGCTTGAGCCTGAATTCGCACTAACCTTGAATAATCACAGTACAATCGTGGATCAAGACCTTGCGATTTGGGAGCTTGTGTTGGCTTCGCCATGACGCCCCCTAGTTATCCGATCTCAACATTATCAAGCAGTTCTTCAACCACTCTTTGATGGTCAATACCATCGGCCAATGCATCGTAAGACAACGAGAATCGGTGGCCTAATACGGTCGGCAACATGGCACGCACATCGTCCAACGTGACGTGGTCACGCCCTTGCAACCACGCATAAGCGCGAGCGCATTTATCCAATGAAATAGAAGCACGCGGGCTTGAGCCAATCTCAATCCACTTTGATAGGTTTGATTCTGGGTAACGCTCTGGCTTACGAGTCGCCATCACCAAAGCCACAATGTAGTTCTCAACTAAATCGGAAACGGCAATATCTGGAAGTTGGCGGCGAGCTTCAAGTACCAACTCAGGTTCAATATGCTGTGGGGTGACTAATTCTGAACTCGTCTCGCTACCGAGTTCCTCACTGCGCACAAGTCGAATGATGTCGCGTTCAGCTTCATCTTCTGGATAGTCGACCGTCACTTTCATAATGAAACGGTCCATTTGTGCTTCAGGCAGTGGATACGTACCTTCTTGCTCTACTGGGTTTTGAGTGGCTAGCACCATGAATAGATCTGGCAGAATATGAGTTTGACCACCAACCGTAATCGTCCCTTCCGCCATGGCTTCAAGCAGAGCCGCTTGTACCTTTGCAGGAGCACGGTTCACTTCATCGGCTAAAACAATACTGTTGAAAATAGGACCCGGTTGAAAGTGCAACTGAGGCTTTCCATCAAGCTCTTGATACACTTCTGTACCGGTTACATCTGATGGCAGCAGGTCAGGCGTAAACTGAATTCGACCAAAACTGGTGTTCAGTAGGTTCGCCAGCGATTTCACTGAACGAGTTTTCGCTGTACCGGGAAGTCCCTCTAAAAGCACATGCCCATTAGTCAATAACCCTATCACCAGAGCCCGAACGACGTGGCTCTGACCGATAACACTTTTCTCTGTTTGTTCAATCAGTTGGTTTATTGCTTGTTGTGCATGGTTCATAGGTCTTCCCTTAATTCAATCTGGCTGCGTACATCCTACTCACAAGCCCCATAACTATTAGTTATACACGTGATAATTGTTCATCAGCGCGATAATTGGTTACAAGCGGAATAAGCAGCAAGCACAATAGCCAAACTCACCTCATCGCTTTATTCAAACTTAGCTTTCAATTGGTTAATGGCCTCCGGCGGTGCCACTTTGCTCAGTGATGAAATACATTGCTCAAACGCCTTTGGTACGCCCGGTATATGGCTGTTTCGCGCCAACACTTCACACTGGGCATACAAGTGCTGTGGGTTGCGGCTAAATTGGTAAGCCTTGTGCAGTGATTGACTTGCCGCAAGCACATCCGATTTCTCCAAAGCCAATCCGTACACATACCAATATTGTGGGTCGGTTTGTGCAGTTTCAGCAGCTTGTTTAAGGTACTCCGTTGCTTGTTCGTAATCTTTTACACGAAGCAGAGATAACCCTGTGCTGTATGGCAAAACACTCGATTTAGGCTGAGCTTCAATACCTTGCTTCAAGGTCGATAACGCTTTTGCTTCGTTACCTTGTGCTCGATACAAATCCGCCAAGTTGGCGTAGCTGTTTTCGAAGTAAGGCTCAATCTCGATAGCACCTAAATAGAAATCAATTGCTTTGTCGTGCTGACCTAAATCTCGGTAAACGTTTCCTAGATTAGTACGCCCAAACCCTCTGTCGGCATTAAACTGCTGTATCTCAATGTACTCTTCCAATGCAGGCTTGATTTGGTCTTTCTGCAAAGGATTCATTTCTCCCCAGTAACGCACTAATGCACCTGCGGTTTCTGAGCGAATCGACAATACTGGGTCTTTCAATAGTGGCTCTAGAATCTGCCAACGATCAGTAAACGGAAAACCTGAGGAACCTTGCACAACACCTAAACGGATCATCTCATCGTCGTGTTTCACTGCTCTTGCCAATGAAATAAGCGTGTTCTTACCCGTATTGCCACCCAAGCGTTCTAAGCTTGATGCTCGAATGATGTTGCTTAAGCTGGAATCTTGAGCCGAATACGCCAGTGCATCTTCTGCTCCTCTGTGCCCTATTGAATCCGCGTAAAAAGCGACAGCAAAATGTTGTTGGTTTCGATACTTAGAATCTGGGAACCATTTACCGATTTGTTTATCAGCCCACTGATCAGTTTGATCTTCGTGACAACTGGTACAGACGTTCGGTGTTTTAATATGTTGGCTGATATCAGGGCGTGGGATATGCCAACTGTGGTCACGCCTTGGGTCAACTTCCATGTACGTCGTTTCTGGCATGTGACAAGTGGTACATTGTGAAGCCTCAGTATTCGCTTCATGGAATGTGTGCTTTTCAGGCGTGTATTCAGAGGCTATGTGACATTGACTACACACAGCTTCTTCTGCAATTTTCAGTTCTGCAGTATGTGGATCGTGACAGTTAGTACAAGTAACGCCTTTCTCTGCCATCACCGATTGTAAGAAAGAGCCGTAAACGTAATCTTCATCGTAGATTTGACCATCGTTATGGTAAAGCTCAGGAGTAATCAAACTTAGACGATACTTATCAAAGAAAGACCCGTTAACGTGATCTCCAGTTTCATTTAACTGAGTACGTCGACTGTGGCATTGAGCACAAGTTTGAACTTGATTGGTATGGATGATGTCTTTTGGTTGTAGGGTTGAGTTGCCCTCTTGGTAGATCCACTCTTTCACCGACTTCGACAAATCACGGTCGAAACCATAATGCGCCGAAATTTGAACGTCCTTCCCGCCGCTGGCTTTTGCTGACTGATCTTTGGTCAATTGAGCTTTTGCTAGCTGGGCTTGTTTAACGTGCTCGCTTGCAGGGCCATGACAGGCTTCACAACCGACATTAATCTCAGACCAAGTAGTGTTATAGGTATTACTCGCGCTGTCGTAGTTTTTCTCTAGATTCGTTGAGTGGCAATCGGCACACATGAAGTTCCAGTTTTGACCGCTGTTGGTCCAGTAGAATTCATCAGTGTTGGTGGTATCCGGGTAGAGGTTAAACCAGCGTTGACCGCCTTCGCCCTCAGTGCGAGAGTCCCAAGCAAAAGGAATCAACTGTACTCGACCGTCTTCAAACTCAACCATGTACTGTTGTAATGGTTCAAAGGCAAAGGTATAGCTGATTTTGTAATCTTTGAATTGCCCGTCTGGGCCTTCGATATTGACCCAGAACTCTTCACCCTTGCGAAAAAATCGGTTGGGTTTACCGCCATGAGTGACCGTTTGATCGTTGAAATCGCCTAATACAGATTCATCTGTAGCGTGTTTCATCGCCATGTCATGATGAGAGCCTTGCCACGCTTCCACTTCTTCGCTGTGACAGTCAACGCATGCTTCAGAACCGACATACGTAGCCTTGGGAGAGCTGGCATCTAAAGTTCCTGAACCAATAAGCGTAGCTTCAGTCGTTGGAGCTTGTTCATTAGCATACACATTGACACTGAGTGTCGACAACATAGGTAAAGACAACATTGCGGATAATACTACAACTCGCTGGTGTTTCAATCCGTTCACTAGTGAGCACAACCATGCAGACATAACATTCCTTGTTTTTATACATCCTTATGCTTAATAAGGTAGACGTAAAAACAATGAATTTACAATTATTTAGTGGCAGTGAGCTTGATTGTTGTGACTCATATTCACGACTGGTATTTACTCATCGATATGCGCATAAAAAAAGAGCTCCGAAGAGCTCTTTCGTGTTAGCAGTTTCATCAAACTATCAGTTTCAATAAACCAAAGCTTACTTATTATGGTTCTCTTGAAGTTTCTCCATAACCTGATCCAAGCTAAAGCTCGCTGCTTTTTGGCGTGGCGGGTATTCAGCAAAGGTTTCTAAGAACTTGCCAACATACGCTTGAGCAGGAACAAACATATAAGCATGGTCTAACAACCAGTCATAGTAAGTATTCGATGTGATATCTGCGTTTTCGTATGGGTCCATTCGGAGGTTAAACAGCTTAGGAAGACGTAACGTTACAAACGGTTCTGCCCAAATTTGCATGGTACCCGTCGCACGCTGCTCCATGAACACCGCTTTCCATTGGTTGTAACGAAGTGCCGCAAGGTCACCGTCATCGGTAAAGTAGAATATCTCCGAACGACGGCCTTTCTCTTCTTCACCGGTTAGGTAAGGAAGGAAGTTGTAACCATCTAGGTGCACTTTAAACGTTTTATCACCCGCTGTATGACCTTTCAGTAGTTTCTCTTTGATCTGATCATCACCAGCAGCTGCAACGAAGGTTGGCATCCAGTCCATGTGGTGCATGATTTCATTTGAAACACTGCCCGGTTCAATCTTTCCTGGCCAACGAACCATTGCTGGTACACGATATGCGCCTTCCCAGTTGGTGTTTTTCTCACCACGGAACGGCGTTGTACCGGCATCAGGCCAAGAGTTCATGTGTGGACCGTTATCCGTTGAGTAGAAAACGATGGTGTTGTCTTTGATGCCCAACTGATCCACTTGCTTCAATAGTTGTCCAACGTGTCGATCGTGCTCAACCATACCATCAGCGTAATTACTGATGCCGGTTACACCTTTGCTATCTGGCTGCACGTGCGTTCTAAAGTGCATTCTTGTTGCGTTCCACCAAACGAAGAATGGTTTGTCCGCTTTCACTGCGCGATCCATGAAATCAAGTGCCGCGTCTAGTGTTTCTTCATCGACCGTTTCCATACGCTTACGCGTTAGTGGGCCTGTATCTTCAATCTTGCCATCTGCGAATGATTTGATCACACCACGAGGGCCAAATTTCTTACGGAACTCTGGGTCAGTTGGGTAATCTTCATTCTCTGGTTCTTCTTCAGCATTCAGGTGGTAAAGGTTGCCAAAAAATTCGTCAAACCCGTGTGCTGTTGGAAGGAATTCATCTTTGTCGCCAAGGTGGTTTTTACCAAATTGACCTGTCATGTAACCCATAGGTTTCAGCATTTCTGCGATTGTCGCGTCTTCAGCTTGTAAGCCAATGTCTGCGCCCGGCAAGCCTACTTTACTCAAACCTGTTCTAAGTACACTTTGCCCAGTAATAAAGGTAGAGCGACCCGCAGTACACGATTGTTCAGCGTAATAATCGGTAAACATCATCCCTTCTTTGGCGATGCTATCAATATTAGGCGTTTTGTAACCCATTAAACCAAAGGTGTATGCGCTAACATTAGACTGTCCGATATCATCCCCCCAAATCACGAGAATATTTGGTTTTTCAGCTGCGAATGTGGTGGTGGAAGCCGCCATCATCGCCGTACCCAAAATCGCTAAACGACGTTTAACGCCATATTTCGCTGTCATAGAAACCTCTTCGTAAGTTATTTGCATCCTGCCCTACAACGTATAGTCCATTTTTTAAGCATGCGCGAGGTTCGCTAAGCTATTAATCTTTTTGTCATTTTTTATTCAGATACAGGTGCAGAAGTTATCGATAAGGTTTACGGCGACAAACATGATAAGGATCACACATGTTATCTAAGGGTTTCTGGCAACCATCAGACTAAATTCAATTTAATCAGCAAGTTAACCATGCATCATAACGATTGGTTATAAGCACTATAAAAGGACGTAACGGAATTTTGAGAATAACATTTGCTCATCGATGCGTTGTTCTAACGCATTAATCTTAAAAGTGAATCGGAGTCCTTATGGGTACTAAAATTAATAAACTAGCATTAGGTGTTGGCTTATTAGCAGCTTCTTCAGCGGCAACAGCAGCAGAAAAACCAAACATTCTTGCTATCTGGGGTGATGACATTGGTGTATTCAACATCAGTGCATACAACAACGGTATGATGGGTTACGAAACACCTAACATCGACCGTATTGCTAACGAAGGCGCACTATTTACTGACCACTACGGTCAACAATCGTGTACTGCTGGTCGTGCTGCATTCCTAACAGGTCAAGAACCTTTCCGTACTGGTCTATTGACTATCGGCATGCCAGGTTCGGACCACGGTATCCCTGATTGGGCTCCAACGATCGCAGACCTTCTTAAAGAACAAGGCTACATGACAGCTCAGTTCGGTAAGAACCACATGGGTGACCAAGACAAACACCTTCCAACGAACCACGGTTTTGACCAGTTCTTCGGTAACCTGTACCACCTAAACGCGGAAGAAGAGCCGGAAACATACTACTACCCTAAAGACCCAGAGTTCCGTAAGAACTTTGGCCCTCGTGGTGTAATCAAGTCGACTTCTGACGGTAAGATTGAAGATACAGGTCCTATGACGCGTAAGCGTATGGAGCACGCGGATGAAGAGTTCCTAGAAGAATCTTTAGCATTCATGGAAAAAGCAGTGAAAGCTGACAAACCATTCTTCATCTGGCACAACACGACTCGTATGCACGTGTGGACTCGTCTACAAGAGAAGTATCAAGGTAAATCTGGTATCAGCATCTACGCTGATGGCATGTTAGAGCACGATGACCAAGTCGGTATCCTTCTAGACAAGCTTGATGAGCTTAAGATCGCAGACAACACCATCGTAATCTACTCTACCGATAACGGTGCAGAGACAGTATCTTGGCCTGATGGTGGTGCAACTTACTTCCACGGTGAGAAAGGTACAACTTACGAAGGTGGTATGCGTGTTCCTCAGCTAGTTCGCTGGCCTGGTACTATCAAGCCGGGAACTAAGATCAACGACATCATGGGTCACCAAGACTGGATCCCGACTCTACTAGCAGCCGCTGGTGATGATAAAGTGGTTGAGAAACTAGCGTCTGATAAAGGTGCGACTTACAACGGTAAAAACTGGCGTGTACACCTAGATGGTTACAACTTCCTACCTTACTTCCAAGGTAAAGAAGAGCAAGGCCCTCGTGATAGCATGCTTTACTTCTCTGCTAACGCTGAACTAAATGCGGTACGTTGGAATGACTTCAAGATTTCGTTCGCAGTAATGGACGGTAACATTGTTGATGCAGTTCGCTTCCAACCAAACTGGCCTCAAGTTGTTCATCTACGTGCTGACCCATTCGAAAAAGCACCACACGAATCGGGCATGTACCTACGCTGGATGGCAGATAACATGTGGCTATTCGTACCAGTAGGCGGCAAAGTACAAGAGTTCATGAACACGCTACCTGACTACCCTATGCAGCAAAGCCAAGTGTTGAACCCTGGTAACTTCAACCAAAATGCTTACATGCTTCAAGGTAAACTTAAGCAACTAGAAGCGGCAGCAGCGCAAGCTAAATAATTAGCTAAAGCTTAACCAACCCTAGGAAAGCGAAACAAAGCCGTGATAGCTCAAGTGCTATCACGGCTTTTCAGTATATCAACAATGAAAACTGTCCTACATAAGCCTTTAACAAACGAGTGACGAACAAGGTTATCCGCATACATTTACTCGCATAGCCTTGTAGCTCGCCTCGTTTATGACCGTTACGTTAAGATTACGCAAATTTTTTCAAATCCCACGGACATCACTTGAAATACAGAGATATGCGTGCGATTGTATTTTAACTCACCCTAACAACTGTATGATTATGAAGACAATCCAAAGCATTGCCCTACTCTCAGCTATCGTTGCTGCACCTTCAGTATTAGCTGACGTTGAAATCCAAGTTCCATCCAGTGTTGATATTCTAGCGGTTAACGAAGCTAAGCCTGACTTAGACGGCGGCTTATTCTCTTCTCATAAAACACTGACGGTACCAGATGGCCAAAACCAAATCGTATTCCAATATCAACTTGCATTTGATAAAGGTAACGATCGTGAATTCGTAGACAGCGATGCTGTTATCGCAACATTCGATGCGACTGATACCACACTGACTTTCGATCTGCCAAAATACCGCAACACAGCAGAAGCAAAATCTGGGTTTAAAAACTTAGAGTGGAGCCTTGTTGACGAGAACCAGAATGAAATCAGCGTTAAGCAAGACAAGCTAGTTAAAGACGGTATGCAAATTGGACGTAAATACCCTCAAGAAGCAAAAGAATACAACCAGCAAGGCGGCATTGCTGCACTAGCTATAGGTACAACAGCAGGCGCAACAGCGGCGGTTGTTCAACCTGTAACACTTCCAGCAAAAATTGATGGAAATGCGGCTAACACAGCTGAAGAAATGTTGTATTTTTGGTACGAAAAAGCCGATGCTGAAACGAAGCAGAAATTCAAAGATTACGTGAACAAGTAGATTCGATTACGAACAAGTCTATAAAATATCTCGTTCAAACCAAAGAAGCTGGCACACTGCCAGCTTCTTTGATTTCATCTAAATAGGACGTTATAGGTCTAACAATCAACGATAATCAGGTCTAATCCTCGACATCAACAACATATCAATGTATTTCCCGCCTTTGAATGTACTCAGCCTTTTAGTGCCTTCTAACTGAAAACCTACTCGTTCATACAAAGCAATGGCAGCGTTGTTATCGGCATGAACCTCTAGCTCCAGACGGACAAGATTAAGCCAATTATCAGCCTGATTGATCGCTTCTTTCATTAATGCCTTCCCAACCCCTTTGCCGTGTGCATCAGGGTGAATCGCGATTCCTAAGCCAGCACTGTGTCGGTCTCTGACCTTAGTCGTCATGAATAAGGTAATGTGCCCAACGACTTTACCTGACACTTCTGCGACTAAAGTGAAATGGTCTGAATGACCAAACAATCGCTCCACTTGATCAGAGCTAAGGAAAGGTTTTTGTGAGGTATTTTCTGATACTGATGAATGACGATAAATATCAAAAATGTCTTGGTTGTCTGTGGTTTCAAGATGTCTAATTTGTATTTCCAAAGTGATTCCTTACTGTCTATTTCTATCCTTAAGCTAATTTTCATATTACGGATAGCAACGAGTAGCTACAACCGTAAGTGACAGAAATAATTGAATAATCGTCATAGCCCATAAAACAGTCGCCACAGCCCATAAATAACAAACTCAAATACTAAAAATGCACCATTGAAGTCCCTCACTCGCCTGTTCATAGAGTAAAGTTCGCTCTCGAATCAAATAGCTCAAAGGTATAATAATACCAATCGTAGTAAATAACTGTTCACCCTAGCTTGTTAAAAATCTCGATAACGTCGTTAGGTTTTTTGATTGTAGAATAACTACTTATCGAAACTATTTATTGAAAAGAGCAGCCTTGTTCTCAAGCTTTTATCCTGCGCTATTTTTGATCACTTACTTACTGTGATTGGTATAAATTGATCCATCGCTTTGAGCCTTTCGTAATACCTGACGAAAATAACGGACAAACTCAAAGGATTCCAACATGATTAATAAAATTAGCAAGTCTCTATCTCTTCTTGTCGCTGCACTTTTTTTTAGTGCATTCGCTAACGCCAATCATCATGAGATGAAAAAAGATATCGTCGATGTCGCAGTAGGAAATGGCTCTTTCAATACACTTGTAGCTGCTGTTAAAGCGGGTGGACTTGTAGATACTTTGAAAGGAGAAGGACCTTTTACCGTTTTCGCACCAACCGATGAAGCATTTGCCAAGTTGCCAGATGGTACTGTCGATATGCTTTTGAAACCGGAAAACAAAGACAAATTAGTCGCCGTGCTAACTTATCATGTAGTCGCAGGGAAAGTGATGGCGGCAGACGTTATGAAAATAGACAAAGCGACAACAATCCAAGGTCAAAACGTGATGATAAGCGTAAGCGATGGCACGGTTATGGTTAACAATGCAAAAGTGATTGCGGCTGATGTGGAAGCAAGCAATGGTGTAATCCACGTAATCGATACGGTCTTGCTCCCGAAATAATCAAATAGAAAGAAAGTCTCAGGCAAACCAAACTCTTTGAGGGTGTGACAATTCACACCCTTTTTAACCTACTGGGCTAAGCGTTGAGCATATCCAATTTTACCTACACTAGACATAACGTTAATGGCTACTTAGTGGTTTTCTCCATCACGTAATTAGTCAGCTTAACGCCACGTATTTCGACTTCCTGTTCATTCACTAACTTAAAGCCAAGGTGCTCATAGAAAGGCATAGCGGTAATACTCACCTCAGAGAAGTATCTCGATACACCACGAAATCGACCAATCTCGAATACATGCTCCATCAAAGCTCGCCCTACACCTTTACCTTGATATTCATGATGACAAAAGAAGTGGTCAATCAACCCATTTGGTTGCAGGTCAGTATAGCCAACAATGTGGCCATCCAACTCCGCAACAAAAGGTTGGATACGATGCAGACACTTTTCCCACACCTCGGAGTCAAAGTCACTTGGAGCCCAAGCCTCAACTTGTTCTTGAGAATAGTCTCGAACGTTAATATTTCGAACAGTATGGAAATAGATCTCCCATAATGCTTTGGCATCACTAACTTGGTAATTTCGAATTCTAACCACGACACAGTCCTTTCATGTATTGCTGATTGCCTATTCGCTACTTGATAGCAATACTAACGATAAAACACAGCTAGCCAAATAGTCACAACGTCTCTATCCGTACCTACAACCTTGTGCTTCTCTCTCGCGGCAATATTGATGTAATCCCCTTTAGACAAGGTAACGACACGTCCGTCTTCGAACTCAATAACACCTTGCCCCTCTAGCACCATAACCCATTCGTTTTCATTTTGGTCATACCAACCTTGTTCTGGAGAACGGTGCCCATGAGATATTATTCTTTCAATCCGCACATTCTCAGTAGTAATGATGTCGTTGAAGATTTCGTCGGGTATTGACGAAGGCACATCCGAGTAGATATTTGACATCGCTCTCTCCTAATCCTTGTTAGATGAATATGGTGCAGTGCTTTATCGTTTTATCTAAAGCCTAGCTTCCTGAGCGCCTGAGCTATAAGCTATAAGCTATAAGCTATAAGCCCTAAGCCACAGCACTTTTTCTGAAATAGAAACGATAATAGCCAACCAAGTTACTGCAGATAAATAGCGCTTCCATCAGTACAGCAGTTGGAGAACCAACTAAGTAATTGTGAACCAACCAAAAGCTAGTTCCGATGATCATCAACTCTCTTAATCGACGGTCATCTTTATTGAAGGCTGCAAAGGTTTGAAATACGGAAGCAAAGCAACTCAATATGCTAGTGAGCCCCGAGTAAGTCACAACCGTTGCGACTACTGACATGGAACTGAACAAATATTTAAATTTGGGTGACGTAGAAAACACGCTCGTCAAATATCGAATGGTCGCGATGATCATCAAACTTGCCGCCGTCCATTGTTCGAGCAAAATGAAATGACTAGAAATAAGAACGCCTGCAAAAAACAAGCATGTGACGATTTTCTTCCTCTCTTTAAATTGAAAAGACAGAAGATCGAAACAAATAGCAATTGCGACTAATACCTGAGAAAGATAAAAAGCTGACACGATTATTCCTTAAGTAGTGACCTAGCAGATTTAAATTATGACGTTGCTGTTTTATGAATGATATTGAAGTTTAGACTTTTAAAGTACCACTGATTACGGTGGTTGCAGACCCTATCAGTTTTATACGACCGTTCGGTAATAGCTCTGTCGATACATACCCACCGCGGCGCGACGCTTGGTAAGCATTGAAATGCGCTTTGTTTAGTTTCTCGGACCAGTATTGTGTGAGAGCGCAATGCGCTGAACCCGTAACGGGATCTTCGTTAACACCCACCCACGGCGCAAAATAGCGCGAAACAAAATCAAGCTCAGAGTTCGACGACAATGCTGTCACAACAACGCCTCGACCTTTAATACGCTTTAGAGCATCAAAGTTTGGTGATAAATCTAATAAAACTTGTTCGCTGACAACCTCAATAAACTGCTTGGTATCGAACTCACTGTATGACACGACTTGGGCTTCACACAGTCCTAAATATTCAAGCAAATCTTTATTAGCATCCAATCCAAGATCAAGCACAGTACTTGGGAAGTCAAGCTCGATTGTGGAGTCACAAACTGTGGCAGATAGCTCCCCTGAAAGCGTATCAAACGTCACAACCTCACCCACATTGACTAACCCTCTTTCCTTCATCACATGCGCTGTTGCCAACGTACCGTGACCGCATAATTTGACTTCAACTTCTGGTGTGAACCATTTCAACGTCATCGTATTGAGGGCTAAGAATGCCGTTTCTGATACTGCCATCTCTTCAGCAATCGAATACATCAACGACTCTTCTAAAGGTTCTTGTGAAATACAAACCCCTGCAGGGTTTCCTTTAAAAGCTTGAGTTGTGAACGAATCCACTTGATATATCTCTAAATTCACAATGGCTCCTAGCGCTGATATTGAATAGACATTGCAGCCTACAATAAGCACAAACACCCCGTGCTACAAGTGTTCAACAGCAACATTATTAATACTTATTTAAGAACTAAGGAATGATAAACAAGCAGTTATGAAAAGAATTGGTGGATTAACCTGAGGGTTTAACATCGGGCAGATAAGAGATAAAACGTATCAGCCCTGGTAGGAAACAAGCACACATTCGCGGCACATAGGCATTGTATCGTGCCACAAACGTGAGGTTACTCAGCAATAGTAACTTTATTGAATCTACTGACGTACCAGAGCAGATTTCACAATGGTCAAGCCAAGCAGACCCAACATAACTCCTGTCACTTTATCAATATAGTAAGCAACACGTGTAAACTCTCGTCGAACTTTAGGTGCAGATAAAAGGAAGATAATCGCGGCATCCCACACAAACACAACCACTGTCATCCAAATGCCTAACCCTAATTTAAACATGAAACCCACCTCATTATTCAGTACAACCGTGAATAAGCTCAAATAGAACAAAAGGTTTTTAGGATTAAGGATTCCCGATAGAAAACCCGTAACAAATTCTTTAAGAAAAGTGGTTTGAATGGAGACACCTTCTTCGACAACATCGATATTACTGTAATTACATTTTTTCGCTCTTATCGCTTGAACTGCAAGGTACACCAGAAACAAACCGCCAATAATTTTTAAAGCGATCATCACTGAAACCGAAGCTGCCAAAATAGAACCGACCCCAATAAGACACAAACCAATATAGACTGCATTGGCACTGGCAATACCGAATGCAACGCCGAGTGCTTTTCTACCCTTATTTTTAACAGCACTCTTTACCACAATCACAAAATCTGGTCCGGGGCTCAATAGCGCCAAAAAGTGAGCAATCGCCACGGTAACAAAAATCCCAACTAAACCTGCATCCATAAACCAACCTCCTGTCGTTCAATTAATGCCCTACTATTGCATAACTAACGAAAAAATGCTCAATTAGATGAATATATATTTACCAATAACCTAATAATCAAACAAATCCCGTGTTTTCGTCGTGCCAAATCGGAAGTAGATGAGTCATTCGTGCACTTCTTCAGGCGTTCGTCGGTCAAAGGTTGATATCCCCTTGATTTAACATAATGATTTTGTGCTCAAAGCTTACTTTTAGTTCCAATTAGGTCATAGGATTTTCACACCTAGATGCATTGCGTTAGGTTGAACTGAAATTAGAGACCTAAATTTGAGCTATGTCGCAAAATTTGGGCTACGATTTAGTTAAGCAAAGTAGGAAAGGAATCCGTCAGTGAAAGCATTTTATGTTTCTGTTCTTGCGTCATCATCCTTTTTAACTGGCACAGCGTTTAGCCAACAAAATGATATTTATCTCTACAATTGGGATGAATTTCTATCCAATAGCGTCGTGACCCAACTAAGTGACACGTACGGCATTTCTTTGAAACAACAGTTTTTTTCTGATGAGTCGATCAGAGATGAAGTGCTATTGAGCGAACGTCGTGGCGCATTTGAGCTAGTCATTATAGAAAGTGTAAAGCTCAATGCGTTAGCCAAGCAGAACCTGTTTCATAATCTCAGTGAGTTACAACAATCCATTGCTGGTAACATAGATTCACGGTGGGTTGATGGATGTGGCGAGTATGGCATTCCCTACGCTTGGGGGACTGCGGGAATCTTATATCGCAGTGACAAAGTAAACACTCCCACCTCTTGGAACGCTATTCTCGAACCAGACACGAACAGCAGTGGCCGTATAAGTATGTATTACGAACCTACGGATTTGGTGAGTACTGCACTGTTAGCAAATCAATTTGATCCATTCACCAATAATGAGCAAGAACTTCGCGTTGCCTATAAAACCCTGCAAGCTCAAAAGCCACACCTAGAAAGCAACGAATACGTCATCGACTATATTCGCCAACCCGAACGTCTTGCTAACATCGACCTTGCCTACGGTTATTCTGGTGACAGTTATGTACTCAATGATTTGGAGCCTGATGCCTCTTGGTCCTACGCTGTGCCTCAAGAAGGCACAACGTTATGGTTAGAGTGCATTGCTGCGATTAATAACGGAGAGTTGTCTGCACAAGCAACAACGATTCTATCATTCTTGTCGCAACCCGAGATCGCCGCTCAAAACGCAATGGATTCATGGTTTGCAACTCCAAGCTCAAAAGCAAAAGCCTTAACAACACAAGAGTACCAAAATGATCCGGAGCTTTTCCCTAGCAAAGAGGTTTTAGAACGCAGCTATCTGTATCAGCAACTCGAACCCAGTAGCATTCAAATTCGTAACCGCATTGTCGACAGTTTGAGATAATTAATGCCAGTATTAAAGAAGCTCTACTTTGTGCTCATTCCTACTTTATTGTTCGTATTTGCAATAGGCGGAATGGTTACTTACCACTTAGCCTCCAACCATGCGAAACACATGTACTTAGACGAGGTGCAATCCGACGTAAACACAGCGCTAGTGGCCGCTGAGTACGAGCAACTTGGTTTATCTTTGCTTGTAAAAGATATTGGTTCATCGCTACAGTTCTTGCGATATATTCAAAACCCTAGTGACTACACAACCTTGTCCCTGCTGGAAAAAAGAGTGCTTCGCGTCTTAAACCAAAGTCACGTTAATCAGTTTGGTCAACGTAACATCTATATCGTTGACCCTAAGTTCCAGTTAACGCTATCTACGTTACGAGCAGACCCTTTCGAAGGGTTAAAAATCCCCGATAACATCTATGAAAAAATCTTCGATATCTATACCTCGTTAATCAATAAAAACGAGCTGTCTCATAAAGGCTTCTCATATATCTCTGTGAGTGGTGAACTTAGATACGCTTACGTTATTGCAATCGACCCTTACTTGCTCCCACAAGACAAACGCGCAAACGACAGCTTAAATCGATACATACTGATTGCAGATGGTCCATTAAAACAACTATCCAACTTACTAATAAAATACAACGATGATGACAATATGCAGCTTCTGATTGAGCCATCATCGAATACTGCACACATAGAGAATACGCAGTTTGTTATCAAATCGTTTGAACAAACCAAAGACAGAATCAAAGTTGAGATGAACAGCCGTCACTTCCTCGCTCAAGTTAATATTCGCGAAAAAAAATTCAATCAGGAAAAATCTATCATTGCTAAGCAGACCTTACTTGGCAGTTTGACGACACTATTCATTATTATGCTCATCGTACACATGGTGGTGCGCTACCAATTAGTACGTCCACTCAAAGAGCTACTACACGAGATATCGATTGGCGGACTTAAACTGAGGTATTTCAAACGTTCATCCGGGCACAGTGAAATTGATGGTTTGAAGAACGCTTACATTGATTCACTCACGGAATTAAAGTTCGAAGCTGAATTTGATCAATTAACTAAATTAGCCAACCGACGCTCGTTCATCCGACACCTCGATGTGCGTCTAAAAAGCTCGATAAGCCCTCATTGCTATCTGGTTTGCTGGGACATTATCGATTTCCGTAAAATCAATGACTTATATGGTGCAAAAGTAGGTGACAATGTACTCGTTAGTCTGGCCAAAACACTAAGAGAAACCCTGCAGAATCAACAATCCTCTTTTGGCTTCAGTTGCAGCGACTATTCAGTTGCAAGGCTAGGAGGAAACCAATTCATTGCCATATTGGAAATGGGTGAGCACCAATCAATAAACGAAGAAATTGAGAACATTAACAACACCCTAACGGGTACGACTTTCCTAGATTACTACGGATTCAGGCTTTCAATTGC
This sequence comes from Vibrio sp. 1F263, assembly GCF_041439035.1. NCBI lineage: Bacteria > Pseudomonadati > Pseudomonadota > Gammaproteobacteria > Vibrionales > Vibrionaceae > Vibrio > Vibrio sp. 1F263. The sequence continues at coordinate 93,955 of NZ_JBGONI010000002.1, forward strand.
AACAGGTGTACTACCCGTCGATACCCCTAAGTTCGAGGAGATATGGCACCGATGCATCGATGAGATGCTGATTAATGCCAAAGCGCACAGTGATGGAGAAAGCCGAATCGTTTACGGAGAAGAACTACTTCATTCACTAGAAAGACATGACGTTATCGAAAAAAGGCTATTGGAGTGTTGTGAAAGCGACAACTTTGAACTTCGCTTTATGCCCATCTTCAATGCTCAGACCCTGCAAATCGATGGCGCTGAATGTCTCATTCGCTGCCCTGCACTGTTTGACATTAAAGCGGGTCCAGATGAGTTCATTCCAGTCGCGGAGAGGAGCAATCTAATATCCAAACTCGACATGTGGGTCATTAGTACCGCAATAAAAAGCTATAAAGAGCTCTCTGAAATTCACAAGTACACAGGTAGCTTATCAATAAATATCTCAGCGATGGAACTTTACAATCGTAACTTTGCCGACAATATTCGAAAGGTAATCGAGCGTTATCAAGTACCACCAGCCAACATCATTATAGAAATTACCGAAACCAGTTACGTTAAAAGCAGTAAACTTACAGTGCAGACTATCGAAAGTATCAGGAGCTTAGGTTTAAAAGTGTCTCTTGACGATTTCGGTACAGGCTATACAGCTTTTAACCAACTTCTTCACTACCCTGTCGATGAGCTTAAAATTGATAAAAGCTTTATCGATAATATCGTCGACGACAAAGCTGACCGAAAGATGGTCGAATCCATGGTTAACTTAGGGCACTCTTGTGACACCTTCGTTGTTGGTGAAGGTGTCGAGTCTCTCGAACAATATCATCACCTTAAAAAATCCAACTGCGACCTAATACAGGGTTATTTTTTCAGCCAACCACTCACTTACATTGAGTTCATTGAATTTGTTCGTGACCACAATCCGCAAACTATTCTGGATCAGCAAGCCCTTTTAGAACCAAGCTCTAACGAAAGAATTGTGGCACTTAACCAGAAACAGTAGTCGTATTCCGAAAGCATGACTACTTAATAACCACGACCAAACCTTGTAGAAGCTTAGCCTTGCATCGAGGTCAACAGTTCCATCATGTCTTTAGAGCTTATGTTCTTCTTGTGCCTCACTACGGCGTCAATCATCAATTCTAAGTTACCTGCAGAGATGTAATCACTAAGCACATCGTTAAACTTGTCCTGAATTTCGTCACTCGCGTACAAATGATCAGGAATGAAGAATAAGAACTGGCTTCCACTGCTACGGAACGAAATGGTGCTTTCAGGGATCTTTGTGGTCAAAGACTTAGCAGCCGAGCTCACCACAAGGTCCCCATATTCAAGGCCATATTTTTGATTAATCTCGGTAAGATTTCTGATTCGGACAAAATAGAGATCAAAGTTTTTGTCCTTCGAGTAGCTATTCTTAACAAATTTCATCAACGAAATTCGATTGCGAAATCCTGTAATAAAATCCGTAGAGTAGAGCTTTCTTTTAATAGAAAAATCCATATAAAAAATAATCCCAGTCAATAACAAGATGCCAACAAGAAAAACGCTACTGATCCGATGAACAGTAACCAAGTTATCAACCATTGAGGTGTTTTCTTCAATCACAGGGCTTTGTAATCGAAACTTGTCATTAATAAAATCGACGAGTGTGTGGTAGCAAATATCGACTTTTTTCTGCAGAGATTCCTTGGGCAACAACCCTTGACTGACCAGTTTAATTGAGGATTCCAAGCTCTTAAATTTATCAAATTCCGCACTAAAATAAGGTTTAAAGTTTGCTGACTTGATGAAATTGGAGGACTCAGTACTGTTAATTAATATGTCAAAACGGCTCCACGTAATATCGTACGCTAACCATAACTCATCATAATCAATAGTTTCAGAACGGCTTACCATCAAGAAATTGGCGTATTCTTTCACCAATTGAAAAACGAACCACGTTGCCTCATTTTGTCGGGTGGAAAAACTCTTATTGATATCGTTAATGCGGGTCACACTGTAGATATTAATGGTGAGTACCACTGCCGCTAAAGATAACACGACGACTTTAATTGCAGTCAATGACAACAGCTTTTTCATACTAAGTCCTTACAAATGAATATCGCGTATCTGCCAGATCATCTTGGCATGGAAGTCAGTGTTATCAATGTCTGGAGTCGAAGAAAGTGGATATATCAACCAGTACGGACCTTTTTCTCTGACTGACATAAATTGGCCATTTTGTTTAATCGCAATGATCGGCTGGTAGTCGTCAAAGTCTTCTTTGGGCACCGCTATTTTATAATCGTTTAGTGCAACAAAAGTTACCTGCGAGGCCATGGGTAAATCCATAGTTTCAAGCACCGTTTGTAAGGCCACACCACTATAAACCAATTCTCCATCCAGCCAAGGTAATGACGTGGTGATTTCTTTTTGAGGAAGCAATAACAGTTGTTCTCGACTGAATTGATGCTTTTGCCCTAAGTGATCGAATATTGTCAGTTCCGATGCTGCAAAAATAGAAAATGAACACAGTGAAAGGATAAACAGAAGTGCAGCTCTCATTTTAAACTCCATTTTAAAAGGTCACTAATTTGAGTCTAGTTCATATTAGTCATTTGACTTGCTTAGACATTGCCTATTTTCTCAATGATGCAGTTCGAACCTTTCTCAAATAATGTTTCATTCCTGTAACCAGGTGCGAACAACACCTTCTCCTTGTCTAAATAAGACTTTAATTAGCGTTCATACAAGTAATCCCTGCGTTTTAAAGGCAATGAGTAATCCAATCTTGCCACTGAATACGTACTGACTAACAAAATTGACAATAAATATGAGTCAGTAAGTAGCGAGAACGCTTATGCATGCATAACCTTTACACCAAGGTGAGTGTTTTCTGAGGGTCATCAAGCACTCGCTCTTTTCTTCAATAAGGGAATACGTAATGAGATTAAATAAGCAAAAGTTTAACCCCATAACCGCACTTTCCATTCTGCTAATGACGGCTGTCATGAATCCAGTTTACGCAGAATCCAACGACGAGCAGTTCGAGTTAGGAAAACAAAAAGCCAAGGTGTGTATGACCTGTCATGGCGTTGATGGTATCTCAACACAAGACCCTTACCCGAACCTTCGCGGTCAAAAGGTGGGATATCTCATTTCCTCGTTAAAAGACTATCAGACAAGGGAAAGAACCAGTGGTTTGGCAATTCTCATGCAGCAACAAGCCGACACACTTTCAGACCAAGACATCCGCGACATTTCCTATTTCTATTCGATGCTCGGCAACGATTCAAACTCACTCAACGAATCAAATTCAGTCAGCGAATAAAAGCTTTAGGCAAGGAGCCTTGTTATGGAACAAGTGACACCGCAATACAACATTAAGGTCGTTAAGTACTTCATCATCGCGTCTTTAGTGTGGGCAATCGTAGGTATGATCATCGGGGTGATTCTCGCCGCGCAATTGTATTGGCCAGTCTTAAACTTCGATTCTCAATATTTCCAGTTTGGTCGACTGCGCCCGCTACATACATCTGGGGTGATTTACGGGTTCGTCGTGAACATCTTGATGGGGACATCTTTGTACATTGCCCAGCGAACAGGCCATTGTGAGTTGTTCAATAAAAGCCTTTCATGGATGGTATTTTGGGGATGGCAATTTATTCTATTGCTTGCGATCATTTCCTTACCCGCAGGCCACACCAGCTCAAAAGAGTATGCGGAGCTTGAGTGGCCAATCGACTTGATGATTGTGTTGGTTTGGGTGCTGTATGCGGTGTTGTTCTTTGGCACCCTTGCTAAACGAAAGGTCAGCCATATCTTCGTGGCTAACTGGTTCTTTGCTGCTTTCATCATCGTCGTTGCAATGATTTTCATCGTGAACAACCTCGCGATGCCTGTGTTGGCGATGAAGTCCTACTCTGTGTTTGCAGGCGCTCAAGATGCGATTGTTCAATGGTGGTGGGGACATAATGCCGTCGGCTTCTTGCTGACCGCTGGTGTGATTGGTATGAATTACTATTTCATACCCAAAGCAGCGGACCGACCTATCTACTCGTACCGCTTGTCTGTGATCCATTTCTGGGGGTTGGTCGGCTTTTACACCTGGGCCGGAACGCACCACTTAGTCTACTCTTCCGTTCCCATCTGGATTCAGAACATCGGAATCGTGATGTCATTGATCCTGTGGCTCCCTTCCTGGGCGGGTGCTTTCAATAGCGCAATGACCCTTCTACAAAACAAAGAAAAGCTGAAGTCCGACTACATTCTTTTATTCTTTTTCTCAGCAATTCTTTACTACTGCTTGGCAACATTCGAAGGCCCGTTACTTGCTATTCGCTGGTTCAACATGGTGGCACACAACACCGAATGGATAATCGGCCACGTACATTCCGCAGCACTCGGATGGGTGGGAATGTCAGGGATAGCGGTTTTTTACTACTTCATTCCGCGCCTATGGGGCCAAACCGATCTTTGGTCACGACGACTGATTAAGTGGCACTTCTGGCTTGCTCATGCTGGCGTCGCCATTTATGCGATTGCGCTTTGGGTCGCGGGTATCGGTGAAGGTTATATGTGGCTCGCTCAAAATGAAAATGGCGAACTGATATATAGCTTTGTAGAGGCTATGGACTTTAAAGCACCTTGGTTGTTCTTACGATTCTTTGGTGGTGCACTGTTTGTTCTGGGTTTATTTCTAATGGCATTTAACTTATTTAAAACCGTTCGTATGCCAGTAGTACATAACGCTAAACACGCCGTTAATGAGGGAGCTTAAATGATGAGTAAAGACTTTACACATTCCATCGTCATTTTAATTTTGACCACCGTTGTCGTCGCTTCCTTCTCTCTGTTGGTTTGGGTAGTGCCTAGCATTGTCCGTGGAGACGATATTGCCAAAGGCAGCTTAGCGATGCCACTCACACCTCTTGAGTTGGCAGGACGAGACATTTACATCAGTGAAGGCTGTCATGTGTGTCACACACAAATGGTTCGCCCTCTAGAACCAGAAGTGAAACGTAATGGTCGCCCAAACAAAGAAGCAGACGACATCTATGAATTTCCTAACTTGTGGGGTTCTAAGCGCACGGGTCCGGACCTCACTAATTTAGGGAGAAAGTATTCTGACCAGTGGCATACTATTCACTTAATTGACCCTCGAAAAGTCGTACCGACATCGATCATGCCCGCCTACCCTTGGTTATTTGAACAGACTCTGTCAGGCGACGACATAAGCGACAAAATGGAAACCCTCCGCATACTTGGCGTTCCTTATACTGACCAAGAAATAGGTGACGCCAGATTACAAGTAAGAGGAAAAACCAAAGGTGAAGCTCTGATCCGCTATCTACAAAGCCTTGGTAAAGATACGTCACAGGAGGTATCACAATGAGTGCATTTTGGAATCTATGGGCGGTAATTTTAACCTTAATCTTCTTCGTTCTTATGGTGTCTGTTGTCGTTAAATATTGGCGTAGCAATCACCAAGCAGATCAAGACCACACCCTTGGCACTTTTGATGGCATTGAAGAAAAGGATGCGCCACCGCCAAAACTACTCTTCATTAGCTATGCTATTGCCTTTCTATTGTCTGCTGGCTATTTGGTGCTCTACCCCGGGCTTGGTGAATGGGAAGGGTTAGTCGATTGGAAGCAAAGTGACGACAAACTCAGCTCACCCAGCACAACGTTAAACGAGCAATTCTCTCAAACAACGGAAACCACCCTCGAAGGATTGTCTGGCATACCCGAAATAGTAAACAGCGGACAAATCTTGTTCCAAACTCACTGCGCGGCTTGTCACCGCGACAACGCTCAAGGTCAGAAACACTTCCCTAACCTTATTGACCAAGAATGGCTATATGGTGGTAGTGATGAAGCGATCATTCATTCGATCGCCAAAGGGCGAAATGGCGCGATGCCGGGTTGGAGCGAGATAATGCGCCCCGATGAAGTGGCTAAGGTTTCTTACTACTTAGCTTCGCTCAATCAACGCCATACCGATGTTCCAGAGGTGAAAGTCAAAGTCGGCAAAGAGCTGTTTGCAAAATATTGTTCATCTTGTCACGCCGATGGTTCTATCGCGAATCCGGCGATCGGCGTCCCTGATCTTTCCGACGATATTTGGCTGCATGGCGGCAGTATTGAAGAGATTCAGCACACTATCAACAAAGGCTTGAACAACCTGATGCCTGCGTTTGATAAACAGCTTACGGAAAACGAGATACTCGCACTGGGTGCTTACATTCGACACGCGGGCTCAGAGCAACAGCAAAGACTCGCGAATCTAGAAGCTCAGTCTGTTGAACGTGGTGAATATCTCGCTTATGCCGGTGACTGCGTTGCGTGTCATAGTGCCGAAGGTGGCGAACCTTTTGCTGGTGGGCTGCCTTTTGTGACCCCTTTTGGTACCGTTTATTCAACCAATATTACGCCACACACAACGGAAGGTATTGGGACTTACGACTTTGAGGACTTCCGAGCTGCATTAGTCGCCGGCAAGGGTAAGAACGGTTATCTATACCCTGCTATGCCGTACACCTCTTATCAATACCTCAACGACCAAGACATGGTCGACTTGTGGAAATACATGCAGTCAATCACCGCGGTGCCGCGCCGCAATGACGACAACAGCATGATGTTCCCATCGAATATACGTCTAGGTCTGCTCGGGTGGAACATTGTGTTCATGGATACCGACCCGATTGACTATCAAGTGCCCGAAGAGCTTAAAACGGAAGTCGAAAACGTTGAGAAATGGCAGCAAGGGAAATATTGGGTGGCTGGCCTTGGACACTGCTCTGAGTGCCATACCCCGCGAAACATTGCTCAAGCTCTGATACCCGAACGTATTTTCCAAGGTAACTTGATTGACGGTTGGAATGCGCCCGATATCACGGCCAACGAGCTGTATGTCGATGGTTGGGATGAAGCGACACTGACCGATTTCTTACACACGGGTCACTCAGACAAAGGGACTGCTTTTGCGGGCATGGCAGACGTAGTAAAAAACAGTCTCAGCTTGATGACGCGTGAAGATATCGAGTCGATGTCCTATTACCTACTCAGTGGTGACATCAACAACACCATCAGCAGTGACGCCGTTCCGTTGCAGCCCAAAGGGTTTGATGAAGACTCTTACGCGACTGACATTTACACCACGTATCGCCAGACATGTGGAGCCTGTCATGGTGACGATGGTAAGGGACGTGACCCTATCGCCCCTACTCTGTTGAATAACGGCATAATCATGCACAGCGATCCATTCAACACCATCGCGGTAACCGTCCGTGGACTACAACCCACCTATCTCGACAAAGACAGAAACTTCATGCCAATGGCAAGCTTTGAAGATGTGCTGTCGGATCAAAGGTTAGCTGAGTTGATCACCTTCGTGCGATTGCACCTTGGAGATAGAGAGGAACCAGTAACGGCAGAACACGTTCGAGAGGTAAGAGAAACTCTTGAAGCTGCAGGTTACGCTGGAGGGTTACACACCACACCTGAAATGTACGAAAGTCGAGATAAGAACATTAACATTCGCTAGGTTCTGTACGTATTCAATTTACTCGGTAAGCAGCCACAATACGTTACTTCTATCACGGCTTAATCAATTAAAAGGAGACCAGCGTGTCTCCTTTTAATTGTTATCAAACTGACACTCTCAACGATTGAGACCACAACACAATTATAACTAACTGATTACACAATTAAGCAGAGCTGCACACAATGCGATCAATCTCGCAGAACAAATACAGTACCAGGTGCATAATACGCAAAATTTTATAAAGGTGCAGCAGAGGACAGATATGGATACAACTACACTCATCTACGATACATTGGAAGGTCTGTCGAGCGCAAAGCCACAGCAACACGCTCAAATCCGCCAAAATCTATATAACCAATTAGATTTATCATTTGAGAAGCAGTTGGCTTTGTATTCATCAGTTCTTGGTCCAGCAAGTGCTGGTAGATTGACCGATTTGGATAGCGCAGTGATGTCTGCACGCAAGATTGTTGGCTTAGAAAACAGCTAAGCAATCTTCAATCGCTCTCAACTTTAACGCTGCCACTGTGCAGCGTTTTTTATGGATGCCATTTACGATAAGTACCGTTGGTTACGATGAATGCAGTTAGGTACGATAAATACTGTTAGTTAAGATAAGTTCAATAAGGTCTGTTTTTCAAGTTACACGCATTCTCATTTGGTTAATCTTATGTTCCATTTTTAACAGGTGTGCAACCTCCACAATGGCGCTAATGTTAGTAGCACGTTAACCACACATCGGATTGAAGAATCATGAGAGTACTTATTGAATATACACAAACAGGCAAATACCGTGATCATGCGTGGGAAGCACTAACTATTCGTTCCAAGGGCGAAGTTCAAGCTGTGACTCCCTCTTATGCGGCTCAACTTATCGAACAGAACCGCGCCAGCTTATCGACTACTGAAAATCAAGATATCGTCATCCAACCATAATGAGTTTAGGAACTATCCCTCCCGGTTCTTAAACTCTCTGTTTTACTCGCTTTAGTAATCAATACGATACTGAGTAAAACAGAGTTTGATGACATAAAAAAACGCTGCACGGATGCAGCGTTTTCTTGTTTCTAGCGTATCTTGTCTCTAACGTAGATAACCTACGCAGAGAGTTTGATTATTTTGGCAGGTTCTCTAACGCATCAACCATCGTCATTAACTTATCGACAATTCGTTCACCATCCATTCTCAAACCATTGTGCTCATACTCGTTGGTAATCCACGCTTTTGAGTTTGGAATGTTCGCTAGCGTTTCACGGCTGTAATCCAGCTCTACATACATGTCATCCGCGTAAACTGCGCATGCCATTGGAACCGTATTCTTACTCAGCTGCTCTGCGTTGTACAAAGAGCCCCAGTCCGACTTCTCGGCCAACATATTTGCCGCTTCACGTAATGGCTTCAGCGTTTCTAGTTGGTCGAACATCCATGGGTACACCATTTCTCCGGTAAACCAGAACTCGCTACCCGATTGATAGTTAAAGTGTGGGTACTGCTCGCGTACTCGGTGTGCAGACCAGTTAGACGCTGCACCTTGGCAGTAAATCGATTCATGCAAAATAGCGTAGATTGGGTTCGTTAGGTAGCCCTGCTCTTGCTGCATTTGATTTAAGAAGCTATAGCTCAGCTGCTTGCTTCCGTTCACTTCAACAAACGCACTCTCCAGTGTGAAATACATTGGAAGGTTTGCTTCGCCGCCACCAAGATTAATACCGATCAACTGGAACTGTTCAACGGTAAACACCTGACCGTTTGGCAGTCTCACATCATTGTTAAGCAGGTAATCAGAGATCTCACGACACATAACTTGCGCATGTGGGAACTGAGCAAAGAAGGCTCTGTTTTTGTCTTCTACACGCTTGTAAGTCGCACGATAAACATCGTCAGCTTCTCGTTCAATAGAAGGAATGCCGCCCGTCACATAACAACGCTGCAAGCTCTGTGGGAACAGTGACAAATAGCTCAGTGTACAGAAGCCACCAAAGCTTTGACCAATCGTCGACCATTGCTTAATACCAAACTGTTCACGAATCGCTTCAGCGTCACGAACGATGTTATCCGCTCTGAAATGCGTTAAATATTCGACTTGTTGTTCTGGAGACAGATGGGCCAATGTTTCATGGCTGATCACGGTGCTGTTACCAGTACCACGTTGGTCAAGAAGCAGAACACGATAGTTTTGTAATGCACGCTTTAGCCAACCTGATTGACCGCTCACTCGTGGAGATGGAAAGCCTGGGCCGCCCTGAAAGTAGATAAGCCACGGCAGCTCTTGCGCATCTTTAGCGAGATCAACCAGCTCACGTGCGAAGACTTGGATCTGTTGTCCATCTTTGGCTTGGTAATCGAGTGGCAACTCAAAAGAGTGCTGACGATACAGGGTGGTTCCATCAATAAAGTTAGCTTGCACGCTTCATTCCTTTTTATCTGATTCTAAAGTCATCGGTACGAATAAAAACGGCGCCCTTTGGCACCTTCCTTAGCAAGATACGCATAGTGGCTTGTAAATGAAACCGTTTGTTTAACATGAATGTGAAGGTGCTTCGTTTAATTGTTCAATTGCCTCTCAACGGGTAACAACGTGTGTCAAAACAGTCAATTTAGAATAGGTAAATCCAGCGAGAGATCAAAAGAATGAGGTAAAGCAAACCCAAAGCGTGAGGCAAATAAAAAGAGCTTAACGAGGTGAGGATACGTTAAGCTCTTTGGTTTTATCTGTGTTGATAAACTAACTGGCTTACTCGCTGTTAATCTATCGAACCTGTTAGTTCTAATGAACCTATTAAATCTAGCGGCTACGAAGCTGTCAGTTCACCTGCACCTTGAGTCGAGCGTTCGCTGCTCTGAACTAAAATTGCGGTAGCGGTCTCTTTCAGTGCCGCCCACTCCCCATCATCAACTTCAATGCCATCGTTCCACGCTTTCTCTTGAGTTTTAAAAAGCGCTTCTGATTCAATGTGTGTTTGGTAGCCATCTGACAAACGTTCGATATCGAAATCCTGGACGGAAAGTTCGATGGTCATATTGTGGATATGTTCGTACGATGCCAGTGGCAAATCTGATAAAAACAGTTCTGGAGCAACGCAACCACGATTAAGCACATACAAAGTGCTCTTAGGGTTAGAGCCGTTATCCCAACGTGCCATGCACGCAATACCTTTCGCAGCTAACTTTACAAGCTCGCTGTACGCCAACCAACGGTTGTGGCAGTTATTTAACTCAATTTTCAGCGTCTTTTTGCCGACCATTTTTTCAATGGCGTAATCGATAACCACAGGAAGGTGACACGCCAAACTCGCTTTGTGCAGGTCAACTTCAACCGTATTGTCACTAAGCACTTGAATGTCAACTGGGCAATCGTCTTCTAGCCCAATGAAGTTGCTCGCATTGTTAAAGTGACGAACACCATCCAAGCCCACCATTTGCAAATCTGCCACCATGTTCGCTATCACATCGGCTTCACCACATGTACGACGCATACCCAAAAAGGCTTTATTAACGGCCGCTACCAGTTCATTGTGAGAAACGATCATAACGATTTACCTCCATGTTGAGCGTTGATATGTGTAGGAACTTTATTTGAGTCAGCGAGCTCTGCTTCACTTGGTGCTTCACTTGGTAAGACTGGGAACACCCATTCGTCCTGATGAATCTCATCAAGCAGTGGCGCTCCTTGGAAAAACGTCACTCGTACCCAACGATCTGAGCGAGGATCAAACTTAGTCGCACCAAACATCGCAAGCTTACAACGCAGCAAGTGCATTGGTGGCGAATCTTGGTGAAGCACATTCATTTGAATGTCGCCCATCGCTTTGTTACCTAGCGTCCACACACGGCGCGCAATTGCACGGTGTTGCGGCTGTTTAACAAGGAATTCGGCCAATGAAAGCTCAGGCGCAAATTGCAATAAAGCATGGTACAAACGATAAGCTTGACGGCCAATATCCAACGGCAGTTCACGCTCTTCGCCGAGTTCCTCGCCTCGAACACCGAGTCTTGGCTCTTCTTTGTCTTGAGAGCGATACCAGAACCAGTAGTTGTTTTCTGCTTTAGTAAAGTCGGTCGTGATCGCCCAACGGTACTTTTCTTCTAGTACAACCAGAAGGTCTTGAATCTTTTTGCCGCTAGGAAGCGACAGTGTTTCGCTGCAATTCATTTGCTCTTGATGGGCGTCCACTAATTCTGGGTACAATTCCATCAAACATGAGATAAGGATTTCTTGGGCTTCCATACTCATTTGCTTAGATTGCTCGACTAACTGCGACCATGTATCGCACAGGCTGACAGAAGCTTCTAATGATTGTTCTGTGTGCTTCAAATCATCAACAGCAGCTTTGTTCAGCTCTTGCTGTGTTTCATTGATGGTAACGACTTGCTCTAAATGACAAATCGCTTTTTTAACTAAGGTACGTAGTGGCTCGATCAACGCCGTATCAGTCTCACTGGACAACACGTCCGCCAATGCATGTTCACGGGTCGTCATCCACTGATCGACAATACTAGGGTGGTTAATAAGGTATGGCGCCATGCCTAAACCAGTTGCATTACCAACACCAAGGTAACGTTGTAATCCTCGATGCAAGGTAATCGCTTGTTCACCGCCCTGTTGTTCGGCTAGGTAATGAACCCAGTCTAAGCTGAACTCACGCAGCATATACACCGCACACATTTGCGCGCTAAACGACTGATTAAAATCTTCATTTTTCTCTAAGATTTTAAAATCAGCGATGCCAAATTTGCCATTACCATAAACGGCAGTGGTTCGCAGGATGTAGCCTACTTCAGCCAGTTCTTTGGGCGTTGGTTGAACACCTTTAGCCAGGTGACTAACGATATGTTCAAACACACGTACACTTTTGTTTGCACGCGCTAAAACAAGCACATTGTTAGGATTACGGCCGGCTTCTTGAAGCGGTACATTCGCACGAAGTCTTTCAAGTAGGGTGACATCAACATCACCAAGAACAAGCGCAAACGTTACGTCCCACTTTTCAGCAATTACACGGTCATTTCGTTCGTCATCTGCAATTTCATCGCAGAAAACAACCAAATGATAAACATGGTTTGGCGTCGCTAGCTTATAGATAACATGACCAAAACCCTGAGCGTCTAATTGCCACTCATGTTTCGTCACTTTCCACTCTTGCTGCGCCATTTTACGAATCAGAGTTCTAACGAAGCTGATACGTGTTTGGTGCATTGCACCTAGCCTTTCCGGTGCCATGACGACAGTCGCGTCACGTAGTGCTGATTCAGTGTAGGTAGAACGATGTGCATCCATTTTGCTCACCACCTTATAGTTATAGGATTTTGCTAGCCATTCAGAACCGATCGTTGCCATCATTTGAAGCATTCGTTTTTACAGTGTGTTGGTTAGCTTTCACGTTATTTGGGGTAAGTGAACTCACCCCTTATTATTTGTCCTGACTAGATCGATTGACCTAAATACGTGCCGCCCGGTGTATCTTCACCAGTACGGGTTTCCTCTTCCTTTCGGAATCTTGTGTCAGCCTTCTTTCAAAGGCTGACACCTTTTTTTCTCTTTCATTTTTAGAGAGCGTTTTCTCTACAGGCTCTTTTCTTTACAGACCCTGCTCTTTTATAAACTCGGCTCTTCTACAAACCCTGTTCTTTTGCCATCTTGATTGCGATTTGAGGCGCATTCCAAAGCGATGGCAGTAAGATTATGGACACCGGTACCGCTGTGATTACAATGAACGATTGCAGCGCAGAGATTCCGCCTGAACCTAGGGAAATCAGAATCAATGCAGTTACCCCCATCATCACACCCCAGAAAGTACGAATAATTGCGTTAGGCTCAGTCTCACCACTGACTACCACACTGATGGTGTAAGTCATCGAGTCACCGGTCGTTACGATGAAGATCGTGGTTAAGATCAAGAACAGAATAGAGATAAGCATTGGCATAGGTAGCTGCTGAGTTACCGCCAGTAGCGCGCCTGGTAAGTTGAAGCCTTCGAACGCTTTACTTACGCTGCCTGGATCTGCAATTTCGAACGCAAGACCAGAGCCACCAACAATCGTGAACCAGAAGCAAGTTACAAACGGTGCGATGAGGCTAATGGTTGATACCAATTGGCGAATACTACGACCGCGTGAAATACGAGCGATGAAGATTGCCATCATTGGGCCGTAACCTAAGAACCAACCCCAGAAGAACACTGTCCACCAGCTTAACCAACCTTCATCACCACGGTATGTTGCCATTGGGATGAAGTTATCTATCATGCTGCCTACACCTTGAATGTAGCCATTGAAGATGAAGTTCGTTGGACCGAAGATAAGGATGTAAATCATCAATGCCATTGCTAAAATTACGTTGTAACGACTTAGCATTTGCATTCCGCGGTTGAGACCACTTAATGCCGACAATGTGTAAAGCACGATAGCGAACAAGATAATGATTAGCTGAGTTGTGAAGCCATCTGGAATACCAAACAGTTCATTCAGAGCGTAGCTGACTTGCAAACCCAAGAAGCCGATCGGACCGATAGTACCCGCCGCTACAGCGACAATACAACATGCATCAATCAGTGCGCCGGTATGGCCTTTCAGTGCTCTTTCACCCAAAACTGGGTAAAGCAAAATACGGGGTTTAAGAGGCAAGCCTTTGTCGTAGTGAAGGTGCATAACCACGATAGACGTTAAGCTGCCCACAATTGCCCATGCTAGGAAACCCCAGTGCATGAATGATTGTGATAACGCATTCACTGCACCTTGTTGTGCGTTTTCTTGTGCGCCATACAACGGTGGTGGGTTAACGTAGTGTGCGATAGGCTCTGCTGCTGCCCAAAATACACCGCCGCCCGCAAGTAGCGTACAGAAGATGATAGCCATCCAACGGAAGCCATCCATTTCAGGTTTCGCGATGCCGCCTAGGATAACCTTGCCTGTTCGCCCTGCCGCCAGGCCAAGACCAATAAGAAAAGTCAGAAGAAGAAGCATTTGCCAATAAGGGCCGAACACTTTTACAGACCATGCAAAGCCCGTGTTTACTAGGGTAGAGAGTAGCTCCCCATCAAACAAAGCAAGCGTTACGAACAGAGCGATAAAACCGCCGCTGTACCATAATGCTGGGTTGGTAAGTCCTAATTTGTCTGAAGTCGATTCAGACTGGTTTGTGTTACTTGTTTTGTTGCTTGCTGTGTGTGCTTGACCCGCATTTACGTTTGAAGATTTCACGCTATTGGTTAAATCAGACATACTCTGACTCCAGAGGTTTCTTTGCAGCTGTCATTTTAATGATGACTACAAGAGGTGTATTTAACACCTGCCCTATTGTTTTTTGTGTTGGGCAGGCTAATCCATGTTTGGGTTACCGCGTTGCGAAATAGACCGTTGTTCCTTTTGAATAGTGAAATTGGTTACAACAGCACGTCTAAATGAACGTTAATTAGAAGGCTGCCAATTCGATGATTATTAGTGAGAAAACGCTTAACCCTTGCTTTGAGACTCTAAGCCATCTTTCAAGAAGTTAAACCAGTTTTCTCCCAAGACTTGCCCAGCTTCAGACTCGCTGAAACCATGGCGCATCAATCCGTTATAAATATTTTCCATACCCGCACTACCACAGAACCAAGGCAACGCATCTGGCCAACCTGAGTTGTTCGCAGAGCCTTCACCGTAGTCCATTGCTTTAGACCAACGACCATTTCTCATCCATTCAAGAACGGCTTGAGGTTGGTTTAAGCATAGGTCACTACCAATACCTAGGTGTTCTACGCCAACCATGTCAGCGGTCGTCGCAACCATTTGGCAGAAATCTTCCAACGTACATTGGCTCCCATTTGGTAGGTGGAATGGGTACAAGCTGAATCCAATTAAGCCACCGCGTTCGGTTAGGGCTTTAATCACATCGTTTGATTTGTTTCGTAGTGCATCATGAGCAAACGTTGGGTTCGCGTGGCTGATACAAATAGGACGAGAAGACAGGTCAATCGCTTCAAGCGTTGAACGCTCGGCACTGTGAGACATATCGATGATCATGCCCACTCGGTTCATCTCTTCGATAGCTTGCTTACCAAAGCGCGTGATACCAGTGTCGTTCTTCTCGTAACAACCCGTCGCCAATAAGCTCTGGTTGTTGTAAGTAAGCTGCATGATCAAAAGACCTTGCTTGCGCATCACTTCGATAAGACCAATCTCATCGTCGATTGGAGAACAGTTTTGAGCACCAAGGAAAATGCCGACTTTGCCGGTCGCTTTTGCAGTTTCAACATCAGCCATTGAATGAATCGGCATGATAATGTCTGCATTCTGCTCGAATCTTAAGTTCCATTCTGCAAAGCGAGATAAGGTTTCACGAGCTGTCTCGTGGTAAACCGCGGTAGCGTGAACTGCTGTAATGCCGCTCGCCTTTAGTGTTTGGAAATATTCTCTGTTCCAATTGCAGTATTGCAATCCATCTATAACAATCCGTTGCTGGTACATAACCACTCCTATTGAAAGCTCAGTGTTCTAGCTCGGTTTTGAAAACACGCTCAAATAACATGCTTTCAAAAATGGGTTAAATCACTTGTCTAATTTCGTTTGCTGCTTTGGTTGGGATGTTGGCCTGACTCTGTGAATCAGGCCAATTCGATAGCTGGATAGCTAGAGACTTAATATCTTCAGCTATCCAATTCTTATATAGAAAGTTGATTAGTAAGGACGCTGGTAAGCTGTCTTCACTACTGTGTAGAACTCTTTCGCGTACTGACCTTGCTCACGAGGACCAAAGCTAGACTCTTTACGACCACCAAACGGTACGTGATAATCAGTGCCCGCTGTTGGTAGGTTCACCATCACACAACCTGTTTGCGCTTGTTGCTTGAACATTGCGCTAGTGCGTAGGCTTTGAGTAATGATGCCGCCCGTTAGACCAAAGCGAGTATCGTTGGTTGTCGCGATAGCTTCTTCTAGATCAGCCACACGAATCACGCTTGCCATTGGTGCAAACACTTCTTCTTGGTTCACTTCCCAATCGTTCTTAGTATTCAAGAACAGCGTTGGAGACATGTAGAAGCCTTCGTGTTTCATGCTCAAGCGTTCGCCACCAAACGCTAGCTCACCGCCGCTTTGACGTGCTTTCTCAACCCAACCTAGGTTTGCTTCAAGTTGGTTACCGTCAACAACAGGGCCCATGAATACGCCGTCTTCTAGTGCGTGACCTACTTTAAGCTCGCTCATACGCTTGATCAGTGCTTCAACGTATTGGTCGTGAATGCCATCCATAACCACTAGACGAGAAGATGCTGTACATTTTTGACCTGCGCCAGAGAACGAACCTGCGATAGTCGCATCAACAGCTGTTTGAATATCAGCATCATCAGCAACCACAAGTGCGTTCTTACTGCCCATTTCTAATTGGCAACGAACGAAGTTTGGTGCTGTAGCCGCCGCAACCTTACGACCTGTATCAACAGAACCAGTGAAGCTCACACCGTTCACTTCTTTAGAGTTAATCAGTGCATCACCTACTTTTGAACCACTACCTAGAACAAGGTTAAACGTGCCTGCTGGCATGCCTTGGCGGTGGATAATCTCAGTTAGCGCAACCGCACTTGCTGGTGTTAGGTTTGCTGGTTTCCAGATAACGCTGTTACCGAAAGCAAGCGCTGGAGCGATTTTCCAAGCTGCTGTTGCAGTCGGGAAGTTCCAAGGAGAGATGATGCCGATAACGCCCACCGCTTCACGAGTCACTTCTACAGAAACGCCTGGGCGTACTGATTCTGCGTTGTCGCCAATTTGACGAAGTACTTCAGCCGCAAAGTACTGGAAGAACTGGCCTGCACGGTAAATTTCGCCACGACCTTCAGCAAAAGGCTTACCTTCTTCACGAGAAAGCAACGTACCTAGCTCATCACAACGTGCAATCAGCTCATCACCGATTGCTTGAAGTACTGCTTGCTTACGTTCAATCGGCGTTTTTTCCCACTCTGGTTGAGCGTGCTTCGCCGCTGAAATCGCCTGTTGAACTTGGTCAGCACTTGCTTGTGCGAAGTTACCGATGTTTTCAGAAATATCTGATGGGTTAATGTTCGCAACGGTACTTACACCCGCTTGCCATTCGCCGCCAATGTAAAGTGCGTTTTCTGCTTGAACATTCTGTAATTGAGTCATCATTCTGTCCTTGTAACGGTTAGGTTGCGGTTGAGTCTGGCAACCATCTGATTAATGAATAAAACGTTAATTTATATAAGTAATTACGTTTAAATCTTGTATCTAAAACTGAACCAAGTCGCTTGTATCAATAAACCGCTTTAATTCAAAACAGCTTTAATCCGCAAATTGCCTCAGTTCACAGTATCTTTATTCAGGTTGAGAGGCTGATGCGTAAACCACGAACTCAACCAACATTTCTTCTCTTGCTAACCCTGCAACGACGACCGCAGCACGGTTTGGATAAGGTGCATTGAAGTATTCTCCGTATACGCTGTTTACCGTTTTTAGATATTCACGGTCTGTCACGTAAATCAGAACTTGCAGCACTGAATCCATAGATTCGCCTGCACACTCCAATGTATGAACAAGGTTGTTAAAAGTCTGACGCGTTTGCGCTTCGATACCGCCTTCTACTACTGCGCCAGTTTCATCAATTGGAATCTGCGCTGTGTATAGAGTGCCGTTATTAACGATTGCCCACTCTAGTGGTGCTTTTGAAGCGAAAAGCTCGGTTTTTACTGGGTGTTTTTTAGTTTGTGCGTTCACGATTCCATCCAACTTTGTAACAACTATGTTTCAAGATGGTTAAATACTGCACCTTGACGACTGATAAATCTAACGGTAAATTTTGTGCAATTGATAAATAAAATCTATCACCTTGCGAAAAGTAAGGTATAGCAAGGGCTAGAGAAGGATCAGTGCCATGAGTATTAAGCTACAACAGTTAAAACATTTTGTTTTAGTGGTCGAAGAAGGCGGATTTCGAGCAGCATCTCACCGCGCAAATCGCTCGCAAGCGGCACTTTCTACGTCGATAAAAGAGCTAGAAAAAATACTTGGTCAGCCACTGTTTGAAACAGGCAACAAATCAACCCTGACACCTTTCGGCGAAATATGCCTGCCAAAAATCATTCAATTCCTGAATGTTTACAAAGCATTAGACAACGACCTACGCGCAGCCGCGGCAGGACAACAAGGAAGAGTTCGAATAGCGAGTGTCCCTTCAGTGGCCGCAAAATTAATCCCTAGTGTTTTAGGGGCTTTTTGTGAGCAGTACCCTAATGTAGAAGTCAGCTTGATTGATGATAACGCGGCGGGTGTAGAAGCAAGACTACTGTCTGGAGAGGTAGACGTTGCCCTCGGAAATAGCTCCCATTTAGAAGAAGAAAGCATCGACTTCACGCCTTTACTTTCCGATCCTATCGGTGTGGTCTGTCTCAAAGACAACCCTATCGCCTCTCAGCGAGAGGGAATCGAATGGCAAACCTTGTTAAAGCAGCCCTTCATTCGCAACGGGACTTGTACCCTACTTGACCCAACACCTGCACGAATGCTCAGCGAACAAGCTTTGTATTCAGTCGAGAACATTACTTCGTTGTTTTCGGTGTTAGAGCTTGGGATAGGCGTGACCACGCTGCCTAAACTGGCTTTTCCAACCAATGAAACCCGCTTGGTGTGGATTCCGTTGATTGACCCACCTTTACAGCGTCAAATCGGTATTTTCAGATTGTCTGATCGTACGATCTCGCCACAAGCGCAGGCTTTTCATGACTTATGTATTCAATATTTAAGTTATGAGGACTAATAGAGGGGCATGATTGAGTTTGTTTGCTTAAAAAGCGGTTGATAGAGCAACACATCAAGAAATTCCAGCTCTAATATCCAGAGTTTTGACCTTTCTATCTTGGGCTTAGTGCCCTAACCTTCAGATTTTTACCCTATCTTCAGCTCCTTACATCCATGTGAGGAGCTGAATTTCTTCCATCATATTCATCTTAAACGCCGACTTATCCGTTTCGGATCGCCTGAAAGGCGTTAAGAATGAAGTCACGACAAACTATTTTGAAAAATAATCACTTCTAGATAGAGAACGCCGTACAAATAAATAACTCAATGCACGACGACTTTCATCGCTAACTAAACTTGCTTTATCCACTTGTAGAATCACACTCAACAATCAACTTATAAATGACGCTAAGTGTTTGAATATACGTAATTGATAAGATCGTAACTTGCCCAATTGGTAGCTAAAACTTTTTCACAAAAACGCCCATTTTCGCTAAAAATAAAGCATTTAAAATTTTCATGAATAAAGTTATACAACTATTACTTTCATAAATGAAAAACATTCATTTCAAAAATGGAATTATTGATGTCGCTTTTTGTCGTTTTGATCACATAATTTTAGGCGTAGTTTATATTTTGTCGAAACGATAGCGAATTAGTTTTTATCGTTTAATTTCGTCAGGAGATATAAAGCCAGAAAGATTATTTCTTTGTTAACAAGTAAAGGTTTATTAACAAGTCAAATTGCTATTAACAAGTAAGTGCTAGTAACAAAACATATTCAAACTGTGTTTTATATTAACTTACACTGTTAAATATAGGGTTTTATTATGAGGCTTAATGGGATAAGTAGCGACATCCTTGTTGCTGCTAAAAGAGTTATTCTCTGCCAAATAGTATTAGCCGTCGGTGTAGTTTTATATGAAGTGTTTTTTGGTAATAAAGTAGATATGGAGTCTTCAGCTTTGGGTGTCGTAATCGCGATGTTACCACCGCTGTTTGGTTTTATATATGCAAGCCTAAAGGTGCACAAGAATCCTAATTATAGTTTACGTGACTTAATGCAAATGAGTCGTGTCGTGAAAATAACCTATACGTTCTTAATGTTTATCTTGGCATTCCAGTTTTTTAAATTGGATAACCCAGTAATATTATACGCGTACATTTTCACAATGATTGGGTACTTCTTAACACCATTTATTACTGCCTCTACAAGATCGGAGTACGTGTAGTATGGATCAAGTCACTACCGCTCACGAATACATAGAGCATCACTTAACCTTCTTAACTACAGGTGATGGTTTCTGGGCGTTCAACATTGACTCAATGTTGGTATCTTGGATTACGGGTTTATTGTTTATTGGAGCTTTTCGATATGTAGTGACCAAGGGCACTAGCGGTGTTCCAGGTCGTTTTCAATGTTTTATCGAGCTTATCTTTGATTTCGTTAACAACCTAGTCAAAGAGATTTTTCAAGCGGAGGATAAATTAATAGGGCCACTGGCATTAACCACTTTTGTTTGGGTGTTGTTAATGAATGCAGTCGATCTATTGCCTATAGATTTAATACCAGGGTTAACTCGTGTAATGGGTTTAGAACACTTTAGAGACCTACCGACAGCGGATGTAAATATCCCAATGTCGATGGCACTCGGTGTGTTTATTTTATTGTTAACTTATACGTTTAAAAATAAAGGTTTGAAAGGCTTTATCAAAGAGCTAACTACTCAGCCATTTGATAACCCTCTTTTATATCCTGTTAACTTTGTTCTTGAATTAATAACATTAATTTCAAAGCCAATATCACTAGGCTTACGATTATTCGGAAATATGTATGCAGGCGAGATGATATTCATCCTTATCGCACTAATGCCTTGGTGGATGCAATGGGCACTAAGTGTTCCATGGGCCTTATTCCACATATTAATCGTATTCTTACAAGCATTTATATTTATGGTACTGACCGTTGTTTACTTAGCAATGGCAACAGAAGAACACCACTAATTAATAACTAAAAAATTAACTAACACATTATTTATCGGAGATACAAATGGATATCGTAAGCGCAGTTTTATATGTAGCAGGTGCATTACTGATCGGTTTAGGTGCAGCAGGTGCAGCATCTGGTATTGGTAACTTAGCGGGTAAATATCTTGAAGGTGTTGCTCGTCAACCAGACCTTACTCCAATGCTTCGTACTCAATTCTTCATCATGATGGGCCTTGTGGATGCTGTACCGATGATCGGTGTTGGTATCGGTCTATACATCATCTTTGCCGTGGCTTAATTAAAAGCTTTGAAAAGATCGATTTGTAAATAATCAAGATTTAGTGAGGAAGGTATGAACTTAAATGCCAGCATGTTTGGTCAAGCAATCTCATTCGTGATTTTTGTTTGGCTATGCATGAAATATGTATGGCCCCCTCTCACCGCGATGTTAGACGAGCGCCAAAAAGAAATCGCTGATGGTTTACGCCACTCAGAGAATGCAGCGAAAGAGCTAGAACTAGCAAAATCAAATGGCGCACAACTCGTCGCAGATGCGAAAAAAAATGTGACCGAACTGATTGAGCAAGGCAAAAAACGCCGCAACGAAATCATCACCTTAGCTCACCAAGAAGGTGAGCAAGAAAAGGCACGCATCTTAGAGCAAGGTAGAGCTGAGCTAGAAGGCGAACGTCAAAAGTTACGCCGTGAACTTCAGGCGGATATGGCAGATGCTGTTATTCAAAGTGCACAGAAATTGATTAGCAAAAACCTAGATTCTGAAACGAACCGAGCGTTAGTTGATCAAATGATAAGCGAACTCTAAACGGAGGCAATATGTCAGATTACACCAATATTGCTCATCCCTACGCTAAAGCATCATTCGACTTTGCTTTAGGTGAAAACAAGTTACAAGAGTGGCACTCAATGCTGTCCATTCTTGTGACGGTAGCGGAAGAAGAAACGATCGCTAAGCAGATTTCATCAGCAGAAGGTGTTCATACACAGCAATCTGAAGAACTGGTCAATCTCATCATTCACGTTTGCCAAGGACTCGTTGATGACCACGTCATTAATCTCATTAAAGTCTTGGCTGAAAATGGCCGTCTTGCAGTGATCAGAGACTTGTTTAACTTGTTCAGCGACCTAAAGGACGAACATGAACGTGTAATCCCTGTCACTGTCACCAGTTCAGAATTGCTTACACAAGATCAAGTTACATCACTCACTGCTGCACTTGAGAAGAAATTAGAACGTCAGGTTGAAATGGAACAGGTTATTGATGACTCGCTGGTTGGCGGGATCGTCATCAAGGCGGGTGAAACCGTCATCGATGGTTCTTTGAACACATCAATTAGCCGATTAGCCCATCAACTTCACGCGAGATAGGTAACAATTATGCAATTAAATTCAAATGAAATCAGTGATCTAATCAAAGATCGCATCTCGAAGTTTAATGTGAGCACCGAAGCTCGCAACGAAGGCACCATAGTCTCGGTTCGTGACGGCATCATTACCATTAACGGCCTTGCGGATGTCATGCAGGGTGAGATGATCGAACTTCCTGGTGGCAAATACGCTCTTGCTCTTAACCTTGACACGCACTCAGTCGGTGCCGTGGTTATGGGTCCCTACACTGACCTATCTGAAGGTATGAAAGTGAAAGGGACAGGTCGTATCTTGGAAGTACCCGTAGGTAATGGACTTCTTGGCCGTGTAGTGAACACACTAGGTGAGCCAATCGATGGCAAAGGCCCAGTGAGTTGCGACCGACTCGACCCTGTAGAAGTAATTGCACCCGGCGTAATCGAGCGTAAGTCCGTCGATCAACCAATTCAAACGGGTTATAAAGCCGTTGATACCATGGTGCCTATCGGTCGTGGTCAACGTGAACTTATCATCGGTGACCGTCAGACGGGTAAAACAGCGTTAGCAATCGATGCGATCATCAACCAAAAAGATTCTGGCATCAAATGTGTGTACGTGGCTATTGGCCAGAAAGCATCTACTATCGCAAACGTTGTTCGTAAACTCGAAGATCACGATGCGCTTAAAAACACCATCGTAGTTGTAGCCTCAGCATCAGAATCAGCCGCGCTTCAATACCTAGCACCTTATGCGGGTTGTACCATGGGCGAATACTTCCGTGACCGCGGTGAAGATGCACTGATCATCTATGATGACCTATCAAAACAAGCCGTCGCTTACCGTCAAATCTCATTGCTACTTAAACGCCCACCGGGTCGTGAAGCCTTCCCTGGCGACGTATTCTACCTTCACTCACGCCTACTAGAACGTGCGGCACGAGTAAATGCAGAATACGTTGAGAAGTTCACAAATGGTGAAGTGAAAGGCCAAACAGGTTCATTAACCGCGCTTCCGATCATTGAAACTCAAGCGGGTGACGTATCGGCGTTTGTACCAACCAACGTAATCTCAATTACTGATGGTCAGGTTTTTCTACAAACCCAACTATTCAACTCAGGTCTCCGTCCTGCTGTTGACCCAGGTATCTCGGTATCTCGTGTGGGTGGTGCAGCACAGTGCAAGATCATCAAGAAACTGTCTGGTGGTATTCGTACATCATTAGCTCAATACCGTGAGTTAGCCGCATTTGCTCAGTTCTCTTCTGACCTAGACGACATGACGCGCAAGCAGCTTGATCATGGTGAGCGTGTAACCGAACTGATGAAACAAAAGCAATACTCGCCGATGTCTGTCGCAGAGCAAGCAACGGTTATCTACGCAGCAGAAAAAGGCTATTTGGCTGACGTAGAGTTGCACAAAGTTGCGCGTTTTGAAGAAGAATTAATTGCTTACGCAAAGGGCCAAAACCCAGAGTTGTTCGACACCATTAACGCTAACGGTGACTACAACGACGAGATCGACAGTGCACTTGCAAAGCTTCTCGGTGACTTTGTAGCGTTGAAAGCTTGGTAAACGCTCCGGTTTGTTGGCTGGAAATTAAAACAAATTAGGAGCAGATGATGGCAAATACTAAAGAAATTCGCACCAAGATAGGCAGTGTTAGTAACACTCAGAAAATCACCAGTGCAATGGAGATGGTTGCGGCAAGTAAGATGCGTAAGGTTCAAGACAATATGACGCTAACACGTCCATATGCCGAGAACATGCGCAAAGTTATCTCTCATGTCGCATCAGGGTCGCTGGAATACCAGCACCCCTACCTTCAACAGCGTGAACCAAAACGCGTTGCTTACATCATTATTTCGTCCGATCGAGGCTTATGTGGTGGCTTGAACTCGAATTTGTTCAAGAAAGTGTTAGAAGAAATGGAGATGTGGCGTACCAAAGGCGTTGAGGTAGAAACGACCCTAATTGGTTCAAAAGCTATCTCATTTTTCCAACGCAGCGGCAATGTTATCGCGCAAACGTCAGGCCTTGGTGACGCGCCTAAATTAGAAGACATTTTAGGTACGGTTAACGCGATGCTAGGGCATTACGACGACGAAAAAATCGACAGCTTGTATCTCGTGTATAACCAGTTCATCAACACCATGGTTCAAGAACCAACGACCTTGCAGTTGCTGCCCCACCCTTCAGATTCTGAGGCCGATGGAGGCGTGAAAAAAGCACGTCGTTGGGACTACATCTACGAACAAGCACCAAGAGACATCCTCTCTGAGCTGTTACATCGATACATTGAATCACAAGTGTATCAAGGCATCGTAGAGAGCATTGCCTGTGAGCAAGCAGCCCGAATGGTGGCCATGAAAGCGGCGACCGATAACGCAGGCCAACTCATCGATGATTTGCAGTTGGTATACAACAAAGCACGACAGGCTGCCATTACCCAAGAACTGAGTGAAATAGTCTCAGGTGCTCAAGCTGTCTAAGTGCAGACAAGAGTGGGTTAAGAATAGAATTTGAGGATTTAGAGATGAGTGTTGGAAAAATAGTTAAAGTTATCGGCGCGGTGGTAGACGTCGAGTTCAGCGGCGGCAACAGCCCACGCGTTTATGATGCATTGAAAGTGACTAGCGAGGAAGCAAGCTCTCTCGTATTGGAAGTTCAGCAACAACTGGGTGGCAGTATCGTTCGTTGTATTGCAATGGGTACGTCAGATGGCTTGCGCCGCGGCCTAACTGTTGAAAACACCGGTTCTCCAATCACCGTTCCTGTGGGCGAAGAAACCTTAGGCCGTATCATGAACGTTCTTGGTCAGCCTATCGATGAATGCGGTGAAATCGGTCAAAAAGAAAGCTACGAAATTCACCGAGAAGCACCCTCTTATGAAGAACAAGCAAACAGCACTGAACTTCTTGAGACCGGCGTTAAGGTTATCGACCTTATTTGTCCGTTCGCAAAGGGCGGTAAAATCGGTCTGTTCGGTGGTGCTGGCGTAGGTAAAACCGTCAACATGATGGAGCTTATCAACAACATCGCTAAAGCCCACTCAGGTCTCTCTGTATTTACCGGTGTTGGTGAGCGTACTCGTGAAGGTAACGACTTCTACTACGAGATGAAAGAAGCGGGTGTACTAGACAAAGTAGCCATGGTTTACGGCCAAATGAACGAGCCACCGGGAAACCGTCTACGAGTTGCACTTACAGGCCTGACTATGGCTGAGCGCTTCCGTGATGAAGGTCGTGACGTACTGTTGTTCATTGATAACATTTACCGTTACACGCTTGCGGGGACTGAGGTGTCAGCACTGTTAGGTCGTATGCCTTCAGCAGTAGGTTACCAACCAACACTCGCTGAAGAGATGGGTGTGCTTCAAGAGCGTATCACTTCGACTAGACAAGGCTCTATCACGTCTATCCAAGCAGTATACGTACCTGCGGATGACTTGACCGATCCATCACCAGCAACAACCTTTGCTCACTTAGATGCGACCGTTGTACTGTCTCGTAATATCGCGGCATTGGGCCTCTACCCTGCAATCGACCCATTGGATTCAACATCTCGCCAATTGGACCCGCTTGTGGTTGGCCAAGAGCATTACGACATTGCACAAAAAGTCCAAACAACGCTGCAACGCTACAAAGAGCTAAAAGATATCATCGCGATTCTTGGTATGGATGAGCTGTCTACTGAAGACAAGCAGACCGTATCTCGCGCTCGTAAGATTGAACGTTTCTTAACTCAGCCTTACCACGTGGCAGAAGTGTTTACTGGTCAGAAAGGTGTATTTGTACCGCTAAGCGAAACACTAAGAGGCTTTAAAGGTCTGTTAGGCGGCGAATATGACGATATCCCAGAGCAAGCATTCTTGTACTGTGGTTCTATCGACGAAGTGCTTAACAAAGCAAAATCACTCTAAGAGGCAGGTGCACCATGGCTATCGGAATTACAGATAATACATTTCAACTTAATATTGTAAGTGCGGAAGGTACGCTGTTTTCAGGTCCAGCGTATGCCCTAGCCGTTTCTGGCGCTGATGGTGAGCTGGGGATCCGCCCCGGTCACTCCCCGCTTCTCAGTAAAATAAAGCCAGGCGTGACAGTGTTTGTCACAGACCCTAAATCAGAGGGGCAAGTGCTTTATGTCTCTGGCGGGATGCTGGAAGTTCAGCCGGATGTGGTAACGGTGTTAGCCGATACTGCCTTGCACGGCCAAGATATTGACCGCGCTCGCGCAGAAGAAGCGAAATATGCAGCCCTAGAGAATATCAATAAGGGCAATGTAGACATCAACTTTGCACAAGCTCAGCTTGAACTCGCAAAAGCCGTTGCTCAGCTTCGCGCATCAGAACTGACGTCTTCTCGCACTCGCCACTGAGAATAGAACTTAGATGCTTGATGCTTGATGTGTAAATAGTCTACCCACTTAAAAACAGTTTAAGTGGGTAGACTACATCAGGAACTCTTCTCCCCCCTCCAACTTCCCCTCCCTTTCAACCGTCCCTAATACATCCTTTTTCACCAGCACTTACGCCATTATTTCTCAGCAAAGCGCGCTTGGCGCGGATCAAGTTCATGACCAAGAGGTTGTGTGAGTGAATGATATAACTCTGGCTTACGGCCACGAATCCAGCGTCTACCAGTACACATGTCTAACTCTTCTGCTTTTAGCTCTGCAATCACCATGTCGTTATCAACACTATCGGTCTCAGCAATGATTTCACCATAAGGGCTGAGGATCATCGCATTGCCTGTTCTTACTTCATCCATATCAACGCCGACACCATTACTAAACACCACAAACATACCGTTGTCGTGCGCTCTTGCAGGCAACCAACGCATTAACCACTCGCGTCCATTCTTGCCCTGCATTTCAGCACGAATCGCCTCTGGGTTTTCATCTCGGTTGAACCATAACTCAGGGTCAATTCGCTTCATCGCGTTCGGGCTTCGTGAATGACAACCGCCCGTTTGGTGCGGCGCAATCAATATATCAGCCCCCTTCAAAGCAGTGATCCTGACATTTTCAACCAAGTTGTTATCCCAACAAATCAAGATACCAACTTTGCAGCCATGCGGCGTATCGAACACCGTGTACTGGTCTCCACTGCTCATGTGAGAACTAACAAAGGTGTGCAGTTTTCGATGTTTCTGAACTTCTCCATTTGGCATGGCAAATACGTAGGTGTTGTATAGCTCGCCATCAGTACCCTGCTCTATCAAGCCTGCACCAACGCTCATGCCAAATTGTGTTGCCAGTGAAACTAACTTTTGAGTGGATTCACCGCTCGGTACAGGTTCCGCTAGCACTTCAATTTCATCGCGAGACAAAGCAGACACATGCCAATAACCGGTAATACACATCTCTGGGAAACTGATGATTTCCACGTCAGTGTCCGCAGCCTTTTGAACATATTGCTCTATGACCGATAAGTTGTACGCCTTGTCACCCGCATGGTGGTTGAATTGAACCGACGCTACTTTAATGTCTTTCTTCATGATTCGTCCTCAAGCTTTGCTTTATCTGATTGGTATGAACCTAGTATAAAAAATCAATTCAATTCCATATAATGAAACATATTCTCAATTCAATGAGCATTTGGAATGGAATTTGATCTACTGAAGGCATTTTGTCAGCTGGCTAAATCGGGAAATTACCGTTTGGCGTCAGAGCAGCTCTACATCACTCAATCGGCACTCACTAAAAAGATTCAACGACTTGAATCCAACATTGGGGCATCTCTGTTTTCTCGTGGCAGGAATGGCGCAGAGCTCACGCACGCGGGGAAAACGTTACTAGCAGAAGCCCAACGTTTGGTTCATTCAATGCAAGCGTTTGAGCAGCTGTCAGGCTCTGTGGTCAAAGGGACTCAGGGACATTTGAACATTGGCTTTGGCGTGTCTACTTATCATGAAGCACCCAAGCTTATTGCAGCTTATAAACAACGATACTCAGACGTTCATATCACGTTAAATGACACACCTTCCAAGCAACAAACAGATGAACTGTCAAACCATGAACTCGATATCAGCTTCAATCGGATACCAGAATCATCGGATTTAGAAAGCCTAACACTGTTCAATGATTCGCTTGTGGTCGCGATACACAAAGATCTTCTCAAGCAAGCGCCAAGCAAAAATCACGTCGTCTCTGAGTTATCGAAATGGCCTTATCTAAAGCTGGCCCAACATCGCGGGCCCGGATTAGACAGACAGATTCAACAATATTGTCTTGCGAATAAAATCGACTTATCAAAAACGCAAGAAGCCGATGATATTCTCACCCTGCTTGCCTTGGTTTCTGCCAATACCGGCTTCACCATTGTTCCTAACAGTGCTCAGTTCATTAGCAATACCGATGTAGAATTCATTACTTTAGAAGGTGAATACGCCACTTGGCCAGTCGGGTTGATATGGAATGGGAAGAGTGAAAATCCACTCAGGGATCGATTTGTGGAGTTTGTGGCTAATCAAAAAGAAAATTAGGCCGGAAGCTAAATTACACCAACAAAAAAGGCTCACTAGATAGTGAGCCTTTTGATATCTGCGTAACGTAAAACCGAGGTCTAACGTTGCTTGATGTTCAAACGAATAGTTTTAAAAGATTCATTTTAGAAAAGCAGTTTAGAGCTGAACTATAGAACTATAGAACTATAGAACTATAGCTTAGAAGAACTCGATAGAGTTACGGCCGCTTTTGTCGTCACGTGTTGGCTTCGGCGTATCTGCTTTCTTTTTCGGTTTCTTCTCTTTTTTCTCTTTCTTTGGTTCAGCCTTTGCGCTTAGCATTTCTGCTTTGCTTTTCTTAGATTCCTTCTTCTTAGAATCCTTTTTAGACTGACCTTTCTTCGCCTTGTTCTCTTTTTTAGGCGCTTCTTTCTTTTTCGGCTTTTCTAATTCTTCTTGTACTGGCTGATCACACACCACTACATAGTATTCTTGGTTGAATTCAAAGAAGTCGCCATCGTACATTTTACGACGCTTACGGGTTTCTAGCTCACCATTTACCGCTACGTAGCCTTCAGAGATGATGTGCTTAGCTTCGCCGCCACCACTCACTAGGTTAGCAATTTTAAACACTTTGTAGAGCTCGATTGGCTGTGATGAAACATCAATACCAATTGCTTCAATTTCAATCTCTTCGCCTTCTTCGCCCAGCTCTTGGCCTTCGTAATCAGCGTCTTCGTAATGTTCTTGGTCCATGGTGACCTCTACCTAAATATGTACTTCTGAAATATTGGGCGCAGTGTAATCTTAAAACAAGTAAATGACCATGTTGAATTCACCGAGCACTCTTTTGTTCTCGTTACGCACCCACTTTATAGCGCACCACCAACATTCGAAAGGCTGACAAGCTGCTTGGTGTATTCATGCTGCGGATTACCAAACAAAGTCTCAGTGTCGCCCTTCTCTATCACCTCGCCAGCTTTCATGACGATAGTGTAATGACACAAGGATTTCACAACATTCAGGTCATGGCTGATAAATAGATAAGTCAGACCATACTTTTCTTGAAGTGATTTCAACAGATCCAGCACCTGCGCTTGAACCGTTCTGTCGAGTGACGATGTGGGTTCGTCTAACAAGATAAACTCTGGCTTTAATATCAGAGCACGAGCAATCGCAATACGCTGCCTTTGTCCGCCAGAAAATTCATTTGGGTAACGGTGACGAGTTTCTGGGTCTAAGTCGACCTCTTTCATTACGTCACAGATGCGTTGGTCGAGTTCAGTGTCGTCCAATTGTTGATGTACTAACAAGCCTTCGCCAATCACTTGCGCGACCGACATTCTCGGATTTAGCGCAGAAAACGGGTCTTGAAAGACCACTTGCATACGGCTTCGAAACGGTAGCATCTGTTGACGGTTTAAGCCTTGAATTTGTTCGTCAGCGTAGGTAATTGACCCTTCACTATCCACCAGCTTAAGTATCGCCATACCAGTCGTCGATTTACCAGAACCACTTTCGCCAACTAAACCGATTGAGTGCCCTTTCTTCAAAGTGAACTCCATGTCGGTTACGGCTTTGACATGAGAAATGGTTCGCTTGAATAAACCGCCCGTGATCGGGAACCAAACACGAAGTTGATTTACATCGAGTAGCGGTTTGCTTTCGGGTGACACAGGAACGGGCAAGCCTTTCGGGTCAGAGTTGATAAGCTTTTGCGTATAAGGGTGAGCAGGCGCATTAAACAGGGTATGACAGTCGTTACTTTCAACCAAGCGACCATCTTTCATTACCGCTACTCTGTCGGCAATCTTACGAACGATACTTAAGTCATGAGTAATGAAAAGCATCGCCATACCCAATTCTTGTTGCAGGTCTTTCAACAAATCCAAAATCTGCGCTTGTACCGATACATCCAATGCGGTTGTCGGCTCATCAGCGATAAGTAGCTCAGGTTCGTTGATCAGCGCCATTGCGATCATCACACGTTGGCGCTCTCCACCAGATAACTCGTGCGGATAGGCTGAAATCTTTTGTTCTGGATAACGGATGCCCACCTTGGATAGCCACTCTATCGCCAAGGCTTGCGCTTTATTGGTTCGCATACCACGGTGAATCGCGAGCGTTTCAACAAGCTGTTTCCCAACTCGATGAAGCGGATTAAGCGACACCATGGGTTCTTGGAAGATCATACCGATGCGACCACCACGAATCCCGCGCAGTTGTCTTTCAGAACAACTCAGAATGTCGGTGCCAGAGAAGTTAATCTTACCGTTCAAGTAATGTAAGGAGCCTTTAGGCAGCAGTTTTAACACTGAATTAGCGGTAACCGATTTGCCTGAACCACTCTCTCCTACCAGCGCCAGTGTCTCACCTTTGTATATCTCCAACGAGACATCGTGAGTCACTTGTTCTATCGAATCTTTACGTCCAAATCCTACCGACAATTTGTCGATGGTCAGAACTGGAGATGCATTAGCAGCCTCTGCTGTTGACCCTGAAGTAGGAGCTGTATTTGAAGTCATAACCTATCCTTACTTCTGTTGATGTGGGTCGAAGGCATCACGCACCGCTTCACCAACGAAGACCAGTAACGTAAGCATCAGTGAAAGCACGACGAAAGCAGAAATGCCAAGCCAAGGCGCTTGTAAGTTAGCTTTACCTTGCGCCAATAGTTCACCCAATGAAGGCGAACCCGCAGGAAGACCAAAGCCTAAGAAATCTAATGAGGTTAACGTAGTGACCGAGCCAGACAAAATAAACGGCATCATGGTTAATGAAGCCACCATCGCATTGGGTAACATGTGACGAAGCATAATGCGTTTGTCATCAACACCCATCGCTTGGGCGGCACGAACGTAATCAAAATTACGACAGCGTAAGAATTCGGCTCGAACGATGCCTACCAAACTCATCCAACTGAACAGCACCATAATTCCGAGTAACCACCAGAAGTTCGGCTCGATAAAACTCGACAGAATGATCAGTAAGAACAGGGTCGGCATCCCTGACCAAACTTCAATGAAGCGCTGACCAAACAGATCCACCCAGCCACCGTAGTAACCTTGGGTCGCCCCAACAACCACACCAATCACGCTCGATACAATCGTCAGAATAAAGCCAAATAAGACAGAAATACGGAACCCATAAATGATGCGAGCTAATACATCTCGCCCTTTATCATCGGTTCCTAACCAGTTCACCGAGTCAGGCTCCGACGGCACCGCGCCCGAAATATCGAAGTTTATCGTGTCGTAGCTAAACGGAATGATTGGCCACACGATGTAGCCGCGGTCTTCAATGAGTTCGATAACATACGGGTCTTTGTAGTCGGCTTCGGTTTCAAACTCACCACCAAATTCGGTCTCGGCGTATTCATTGATAACAGGTACAAACCACTGATTATCATAAGAAACCAAGAGTGGCTTATCGTTGGCGATGATCTCAGCGAACAGGCTCAATCCAAACAAAATGGTAAATATCCAAAGGGAGATAAAACCACGCTTGTTTGCTTTAAAACGTAACCAACGAGCTTCAGCTAAAGGGTTGTTAAACATTTATTATCAATACCTTTTTATTCATTCGCCATTAACGCGCTTCAAAATCAATTCGAGGATCAACCCAGGTATACGTCAGGTCGGAGATAATGCTCAGCACCAAGCCAAGCAAGGTCATGATATAGAGAGAGCTGAACACCACGGGATAGTCACGTTGAATGGTTGATTCAAAGCCAAGCAAACCAATGCCTTCGAGTGAAAACATCACTTCAATCAACATAGAACCCGTGAAGAAAATACTAATAAATGCGCTCGGGAAACCGGCAATAATGATCAGCATCGCGTTACGGAAAACGTGCTTGTAGAGAATACTGCTCTCGTCCAAGCCTTTCGCTCTCGCGGTCACCACATATTGCTTATTGATCTCATCAAGGAAGGAGTTTTTGGTCAGCATGCTGAGTGTGGCAAAGCCGCCGATGACCATAGCAAAAATAGGCAAAGCTAAGTGCCAAAAATAGTCGCCTATTTGCTGATACCAATTGAGCTGATCAAAGTTACTCGACACCAGACCACGCAATGGGAACCAACTGAAATAGTTACCGCTTGCAAACAAAATAATCAGAATGATCGCAAACAAGAAGCCTGGAACGGCATAACCGACAATCACCACCGCACTCGACCAAATATCAAAACGAGAGCCGTGATGTATCGCCTTCATGATGCCCAAGGGTATCGAGATCACGTAGATGATTAACGTACTCCACAATCCCAAGGAAATGGAAACAGGCAGTCGCTCGATGATGAGATCAATCACGTTACCGCCTTTAAACAGGCTTTCACCGAAGTTAAAGGTCGCGTAGTTTTTCAACATGTCGAAGTAGCGAACATGAATCGGCTTATCAAAACCAAACTGCTTTTTTATCTCTTCAACCGCTTCAGGATCAAGCCCGCGAGAGCCTTTATAACCACTCGCAGACGCTTGGTCACTTTCGCTTAAATCAACTTCTTGCCCACCACCAGAAAAGCGCTCCATGATGCCAGAGTTATGCCCTTCTAATTGGGCAACGGCTTGCTCTACCGGGCCTCCGGGCGCTATCTGGATGATGAAAAAGTTGATGGTGATGATCGCCCACAGCGTGGGGATCACCAACAATAAACGTCGAAATATATACGCGGCCATGCTAACTAACTCCTAGCGACGTTTTTCAGGAAGCAATGCCGCCTTCTCTTCTGAAATCCACCATGTATCGATACCTAAATCGTATTTAGGCAATACATCTGGACGCTCAAACTTGTCCCACATTGCTACGCGATATTCACCAACGTGCCATTGCGGGATGTTGTAGAAATTCCACTGCAATACTCGGTCCAGTGAACGACCGAGAGTAAGAAGCTTTTCAGGATGTTGTTGGTTACGCGCAATTTCTTCTGTTAACGCGTCAACCACTGGATCGATAACACCTGCAGTATTGTAAGTAGAATCAATGTAGTTAGAGTTCCAAACGATCATTAAGTTCGGGCTAGGGTAAGGGTTTGCGGAAAATGACGACGACACCATGTCGAAATCACGATCACGCAAGCGCTTGATGTACTGAGTCGTATCGATGGTACGGATCTTCATCTCAATACCCATGCGCTTAAGGTTCTTTTGAACCGGCGTTGCGATACGTTCCGTGGTTGGGCTGTAAATCAGCAACTCAAATGACATCGGCTTGCCGGTCTTTTCGTTGGTCATCACTTTGTCTTTCAATACCCAACCCGCTTCTTTCAGCAGTTTGAAAGCGGTACGCATTTGGCTACGAATACGGCCGCTGCCATCGGTGACTGAAGGTTGGAATTCTTCGGTAAACACTCGCGCTGGAATCTGATCTTTGTACTGAGACAGCAATTCAACTTCAGCTGCGCTTGGTAAGCCTTTCGCTTCATAGTCGGTGTTCTGGAAATAACTACGAGTACGTTTGTACTGACCATAGAACATGTTCTTGTTCATCCACTCAAAGTCCATCGCATAGGTTAACGCTTCTCGAACTTTAGGATCTGAGAACACAGGAGATTGAATATTGAAGACAAAACCTTGAGTCGTTTCAGGCTTCTCATGGTTGATCTCTTCTTTAATGATGTAGCCTTTATCGAAGTTCGCGCCTGTGTAAGAGTTGGCCCAGAACTTAGCCGAGTTCTCGGTTCGAAGATCGAACTCCCCTGCTTTGAAGGCTTCCAGCATTACGGTGTCATCGCGATAGTAATCGTATTGCACTTGCTTGAAGTTATTACGACCAACATTGACGGGCAAATCCGCAGCCCAGTAATTTTCATCTAAACCGTATGTAACGCTTTGACCAGACTTGTAGCTGATGATCTTATAGGGACCACTGCCTACTGGTGGTTCACTTAGAGGCTCAGACAGCTTTCTGTCTTTCCAGAAATGTTTCGGCAATACACGAGTGCTTTGCGCAAAACTAAACAGCTTCTCGCGGTTTGGCTTATTCATCTCAATACGAACAACCGAATCAGAGACAGCCGTTACAGACTCGATTTCTTTGTAATACACGCGATATTGAGGCACACCTTCTTTCGAAAACTTGTCAAAGGTGAAGGCAACATCGTGCGCAGTGATTGGTTTACCATCTTGAAATTTAGCATTTGGGTTGATGTCGATTTCCATCCAAGTGAAATCACTGGCGTAGCGAACCTTTGAAGCGATCAATGGATAATACGCCTCGATCTCGTCGCTCGGAGAAAACATCAAGGTATCGTAAATCTCCCCCGTATAGCTGGCAGCAACGCCGCGGGAACCGAATCGATTAAAGCTATCGTAGGTACCTATGCTGCCATAAGTCACTTTGCCTACTTTTGGCGCATCAGGGTTAACGTAATCGAAGTGAGTGAAATCGGCTGGATATTTTGCTTCACCAAAACCAACCAATTGTGTGGTTTCAATAACGGTGACAGTAGGAGTTGATTCGGTATCAGAAGCGTGTGTGACGGAGGGATATAGAGCAATAAGCGGCAGCATGACTGCACATGACTTCAAATTAGACCTGAAAAACTGAGTGCGCTGCAAGGCTTTGCTTCGGAAATCTGTTCCCATTTGACTCTCCCTTCAAATGTTATGAATTCTATATTCAAGTTGATTAATCGGCTTTGAATGCATGCCGTTAAAACAAGTATAGGTTCAAATCTAACATCATGTAATAACTAATAAAACCATCAGCACTTCATCTCTGACGGTTTATTTACAATTAACTCGTCACCGCTCGAAGTTATTGGATGCAGTTGGCGCTGATTGCTTTGATTCCTTTAATTAGCTTGGTGGCGCTGGAAAGAACGGGGGAAGGAGATTGCTCTAGCGAGAATGACATAAGCCTCCACGGTTTAGATTCCCTTTGATTCGCTTTGAAAGTGAAATTTAGGTTCTAAATAATCAACAAACTATACTTTACTGGAGTATCCTTGCTGCTTAGGTCTAAATGGAATGACACTTTGAACAAACCAAACCACATAACATTTGCAACGTTCAACCTGCTGAACTATCTCGAACCGCCGAATGCGTATTATGATTTTGAGAACATCTACAGCTTCGATGAATGGCAGAAGAAACAGCACTGGATGGCTGAAACGATTCGTTCATTAGATTGTGATGTGATTGGCTTTCAAGAGATATTTAGCCCGCAGTCTTTAGAGCATTTGATGAATGAGCTAGGTTATCCATACTTTGCAGTCGTCGATAGCGCAGACGTTGAAGATGATTACCTATACACCTCCCCTGTCGTTGGTATCGCATCCCGCTACCCAATTGAAAATGTACAGCCTGTTACGCCAGATTCGAAGTTACTGACAGCGTTCAACCTTGGAGACAATTTCTCATTCAACAGAACGCCTGTTCATGCCACGATTACGTTACCCCATTTAGGTTCAACCGACTGTTATGTGGTGCACTTCAAATCACAACGTCCGACAGAACCCAAAGCAGAATCTATCGATGTGGATAACGCTCAGCAAGGTGAAAAATCACAAAGTGACACGCTCACTCGCTTCCACCAAGAGCAACTTGGCTCTTGGTTATCTAGCGTGCAGCGCGGCCTTGAAGCTCAGATGCTGCATCAATACATCACCAATCATCGTTACCAAACCGATCAGCCTGTTGTGTTAATGGGTGACTTTAATAAGCCTCTATTCAACGACGAGTTTAAAGGGCTATTAAGTTATTCAATAAACAGAGACGAAAACAGCAAGCATTGGCTTTCCCACTTCCGGTTAAAAGACAGCTGGGATATTTATCATCAATTGCATGAACAAGACTTACTTGAACAACGCAAACCAACCCACTATTACGGTGCCTCTGGTTCTGTTCTGGATTACATTTTAATGTCGAACGAATTTGACTGTCAGAACTCATCAAGCATGATGGAAATCTCTTGCTACACAGTGCTCGACCATCACCTCATCAATCCCAGCTTTGAACACGACCAATTCAGTACTGACCATGCCATCGTTGCTGTCACCGCTCATATCCGTGAAGCCTAGCTATTCGATTACATCTTCAATCGAGAGTTACCTGAGTTGAACATGAAAAAAACCGCAGTCAAAAACTGCGGCCTTCCACTTTAGCCAAACGGGTTGAGCCAACCGACGCCCCATTTAGAAACCGATTTACCGTTTATCCAATTACGGAACTTAAAAGTTATAGGTTGCGCCAAGGTAGAAAGAAGCCAATACAATATCTTTCTCTACCTTTCTTTGTTTCCAAGAGCTGCCTTCGTCAACTTCTACTGTAAATGCATCGGCTTCATAACCAAGTCTCAGACTTAATTCACAAAGTGGCGTGTACTCAACGCCAAAACCAACTCGTACACCTGCACCAGAATCATCTAAATCAGAACTTGAAGGACGTGAACCGTCTGCATACTTCATATCGAGATCGATTGAAGATAAGCCAATTGTACCAAATGGGCGAACGCCATTATCAAACGTATAACCAAGGTTTGCAGCAATCGAAAAGACTTGAGGAGTCCATGTAAAGCCAGCGTTGCTTCTTAAAGGATATTTAGCAACCACATCACCATAATCCGTGTACTGAAGCTCAAGTGATACAATACGGTTAAACTTATAGCCAGCAATGATACGGTAAGCATTGTCTTCTGCTTCAAACGTCACTGGCTCTTTAATTGATGAAAATAGTCCACCATCATCGACGCCAGAAGTACCAATGGCACCACCTAGATACAAACCACTGTCCGCTGCCATTACATTGTTTGCTGCAAATGCTGACATCATTGCGATGCTTAGAATTAATTTATTGCCCATTACTACTTGACCTTACTTAATGCAAATCAAGATTGTTACGCCTTCCTGTGCTGCACAATCTTGTTAGAGTTACCCGACACCCCGTCGAATTCGCGAACATGATAGGCTCACAGAAAACAAAAAAATAAATAAAAATGTAATCACTTTATAACCCCAGACAACAGAATTAGTTAAAACACCATAAGAGCCTGAATAAAAAAGAAATAAAAAAACACCTAACGTTTGTTTGAACAATCTATTCCCTTCCAAATCATCCGGTTTTTAGGTTTTTCCACCTCGCACTTACGCAAGCTTACTTTCAAGAGTGGCGTGATTTTGCATAATCCACACGCTTTAGTAGCTTGCGACTTAACTCAATCTCAACCATTCAGAATAAGACGAATAGAAACACGATGAACCACACAATAGAGCTCAACGGCTTAATCATTGATACTGACTCTCGAACGATTACTAATGAACAGGGGAATAAAATCACTTTACGCCCTCACCTACTTTCGGTGCTCTGTTTACTGGCAGAAAATTTAGGGGATCCCGTTTCTAGGGAAGATATTATTGATATGTGCTGGGAAGGGGAACTCACCTCTCCTCACATACTTGCTAACGTCATCTATAATCTGCGTAATGTTTTTACGCGCTTAAGAACACCAGACATTCAGATAACCACAATCACCAAGTTTGGCTACATTTTGTCGGTTGACCCCACTTAATTAAATTTAAGCGACACTACATTGTGTCAAAACTGTATGAGCAACACGCCGTAGCGCACTCTTTATATCTCCATTGTGAACGTATTTATGCAATCAATGGCGTTGATTAAGATCACTAAAAAACGCCCCATCGAAACGTTTCGATGATCGTTATCACACTCTAGGAAAGTGAAGAGTGCAAATGATAAATCAGACACTATTATCACTATCGAAACGTTTCGATGGTTTTTCTTGAGTTGTTCTCAACCCATTAAACGTTATTTTTCGATAGGTCGTGATATGAAAAAAAGTACTCTAATTAATTCTGAACTCTCTTACTTAGTGGCGACTCTTGGCCACACAGATGAAATCACGATTTGTGACGCGGGCTTGCCGATTCCAGATCACGTAACTCGTATTGATCTTGCCTTAACTCATGGTGTTCCGAGCTTTCAGCAAACAGTAAAAACCATGCTGGATGAATCTCAGATTGAAGGCGTTGTGATTGCAGAAGAGTTTGCGAAAGTAAGCCCAGACCATCACGCTGCACTGATTGATTTAGTTAAGACAGAAGAAGCGCGTTGCGGCAAATCGCTTTCGATTACTTACATCACTCATGAAGAATTCAAAGAGCGAACGCATGACAGCCGCGCGGTTATTCGTACTGGCGAATGCACGCCATACGCAAATGTTATTTTCCAAGCTGGCGTAACCTTTTAGCTCAAGCTCAGCGTTTGAACCTAAGCGCAACGACAGCTCAGTGTCATCACTGAACCAAAACAATATTTATGCAGAACAATCAAATACAACTGGCCCCGAGTAAAGGAACCGACATGACTCAAGCCATTTTAGAACTTAGCTCAATTGAGAAAGCCTTCCCAGGTGTTAAAGCACTAGATAAGGCGAGCCTCAACGTTTACCCAGGGCGCGTAATGGCGTTAATGGGGGAAAACGGTGCAGGTAAATCAACGTTGATGAAAGTGCTTACCGGCATTTACCACTTGGACGGCGGCACTATCGCATACCAAGGTAAACCCGCAGCATTTAAAGGACCACGTGATTCACAACAAGCCGGCATTAGCATCATTCACCAAGAGTTGAACCTAATTCCTGAGCTAACCATCGCCGAGAACATCTTCTTAGGTCGTGAAATCACAGGCACCATGGGACGTATCTTGTGGAACGAAATGTACCAAGAAGCGGACAAGCTACTTAAACGCCTTAACGTAAAACACAGTTCAAAAACTCCTTTAGGTCAGCTAAGCCTTGGTGAGCAGCAAATGGTAGAGATAGCGAAAGCCCTATCGTTTGAATCTAAGGTCATCATCATGGATGAGCCAACGGATGCACTAACCGATACCGAAACTGAGTCTCTATTTAAAGTAATTAACGAACTACGTGATGAAGGCTGTGGCATTGTTTACATCTCTCACCGTTTGAAAGAGATCTTTGAGATTTGTGATGACATCACCGTGCTTCGTGACGGTAAGTTCATTGGACAATGTGAAGTAAAAGACACCGACGAAGATGGCCTAATCGAGATGATGGTTGGCCGTAAACTGGACGAGCAATATCCACGTATCGGACAGAGCCACGGTGAAACCTGCCTTGAAGTGATTGGCCTGACAGGTTCTGGTGTTCATGACGTGAGCTTTACTCTAAAGCGCGGCGAGATTCTTGGTGTATCTGGCCTAATGGGTGCAGGTCGTACCGAACTGATGAAAGTGATTTACGGTGCCCTTCCAAGTGAACGCGGCGTCATCAACCTAGAAAACAAAACCATCAACCCGGTAAGCCCGAAAGATGGCTTGGCGAATGGCATTGCTTACATCTCTGAAGACCGTAAAGGCGACGGCTTAGTTCTAGGGCTTTCAGTGAAAGAGAATATGTCTTTATGTTCACTTGACCTACTGACAAAGAGCGGTCAAATCCAACATAAAGACGA
The DNA here is from genome assembly GCF_041439035.1 of Vibrio sp. 1F263. NCBI lineage: Bacteria > Pseudomonadati > Pseudomonadota > Gammaproteobacteria > Vibrionales > Vibrionaceae > Vibrio > Vibrio sp. 1F263. Next base: position 134,432 of record NZ_JBGONI010000002.1, read on the forward strand.
AGTGATCGCCGTGGATGACTTCATCAAGCTCTTCAACATCAAAACCCCGACTCGCGAGCAAATCATTGGCAACCTTTCTGGTGGTAACCAACAGAAAGTGGCTATCGCTAAAGGCTTGATGACAAAACCAAAAGTATTGATTCTCGATGAGCCAACGCGTGGTGTCGATGTCGGTGCTAAGAAAGAGATTTACCAACTCATTAATAAATTTAAAGCCGACGGCATGAGCATTATTTTGGTCTCATCTGAAATGCCAGAAGTGTTAGGAATGAGTGACCGCATCATGGTGATGCATGAAGGCCGTGTAAGCGGTGAATTTGATGCTAAAGAAGCAAACCAAGAATTATTACTGGCGTGTGCGGTCGGTAAAAAGATCAACGAGGACGCAGCATGAGTACTAAAACCATGAGCAAAACAACTGAAACTGAAGCGCCAAAGAAAAAACCATTAATCAGCAAAGAGTGGCTGATTGATCAAAAGTCATTGATTGCTTTGATCTTCCTGATTGTTGTCGTTTCTTTCCTAAACCCAAACTTTTTTACTGTCGACAACATTCTGAATATCCTGCGTCAAACCTCAGTTAACGCGATTATCGCAGTCGGTATGACACTGGTTATTTTAACCGCGGGTATCGACTTGAGTGTCGGCTCTGTACTTGCGCTTTGTGGTGCATTCGCAGCCAGCATGATTGGCATGGAAATCCCTGTGATGATCGCAGTGCCAACCGCTCTAGTAGCTGGTGCAGCATTAGGTGCTATTAGTGGTGTGATTATCGCTAAGGGTAAAGTCCAAGCCTTCATCGCAACGCTTGTAACCATGACACTACTTCGCGGCGTAACCATGGTTTACACCGACGGTCGCCCTATCTCAACAGGCTTCACAGACACAGCAGACGCATTCGCTTGGTTCGGTACAGGCTACGCAATGGGCATCCCAGTTCCAGTATGGATCATGGTCGTGGTGTTCGCAGCAGTATGGTACCTATTAAACCACACACGCTTTGGTCGTTACGTTTACGCACTGGGTGGCAACGAATCAGCAACTCGCCTATCAGGCATCGACGTAGACAAAGTGAAAATCGGCGTTTACGCAATCTGTGGCCTGCTAGCTGCAGTGGCTGGCATCATCGTGGCATCGCGTTTGTCATCTGCTCAACCTACCGCAGGTATGGGTTATGAATTAGACGCCATCGCAGCCGTGGTTCTTGGCGGCACAAGCTTAGCGGGCGGTCGTGGTCGCATTATGGGTACATTGATAGGTGCACTGATTATCGGCTTCCTAAACAACGCCCTAAACCTATTAGACGTATCTTCTTACTACCAGATGATTGCAAAAGCAGTGGTTATTCTTCTGGCAGTATTGGTCGACAACAAAAACAAATAAGACTCTAGTTTGAGTCAATGCAACACCCTGCTTTATCTATAGAAAACCCATAGAAAAGCACCTTTAATTGAAATATCTATCAGTAACAAACCTATAAACATTAAATCTATAAATAATGTAACAACGAGCTAGGGTTATCCAACCTAGCTCACCCTACATAAAGGACTTACACCATGAAAAAATTAGCGACTCTTATTTCTGCTGCCCTTCTTTCTACAACAGTATCTGTGTCTGCACAGGCGCAAGATACAATGGCAATCGTTCTGTCTACACTGAATAACCCATTCTTTGTAACCATGAAAGATGGCGCAGAAGCGAAAGCAGAAGAGCTAGGCTACAAGCTTATCGTTCTTGATTCTCAAAACGATCCAAGCAAAGAGCTTTCGAACATTGAAGATCTAACCATTCGTGGTGTTAAGGCAATCCTGATTAACCCTACAGATTCAGATGCAGTGTCTAACGCAATTCGCATTGCTAACCGTTCAAACATTCCAGTACTGACACTAGACCGTGGTGCAAGCCGTGGTGACGTAGTGAGCCACATTGCTTCTGATAACGTAATTGGTGGTGAAATGGCGGGTCACTACATCATGGAAAAAGTGGGCGAGAAAGCGAAAGTAATTCAACTTGAAGGTATCGCGGGTACATCGGCTGCTCGTGAACGTGGCGAAGGCTTCATGAACGCAGTAAACGGCAGCGACCTTGAGCTTCTTGCAAGCCAACCTGCTGATTTCGACCGTACTAAAGGTCTGAACGTAATGGAAAACTTGCTTGCTGCTAACCCAGATGTACAAGCGGTATTCGCTCAAAACGATGAAATGGCACTAGGTGCTCTTCGCGCCGTTCAGGCTTCAGGTAAAGAAGTGATGATCGTTGGCTTTGATGGCACTGAAGACGGTATCGCTGCTGTTAACCGCGGCCTACTAGGCGCAACGGTTGCACAACAGCCTGACCTAATCGGTTCTTTAGGTATTGAAATAGCAGACAAAGTACTGAAAGGCGAGACAGTAGACGAATACGTACCAGTAGCTCTAAAAATCATCGCTAAGTAACTTATCTATTACCAACTAACTTAGCTTAACTCTTGACCTAATTAAGCAGGGGTCCCCTATCCCCTGCTTTCTTAACTCACTAGCTCATTGGTTCACAGACTCAAGAAAAAACAAAAAAACCGACAGTGCATCGCTGTTTCTCATAAGCCGTCTAACAAGGCGAGCAATTTACGTAATGAGAAAGACCCATGCATTTTCAAATACGATATATCATAAGGCTCGTATCATGACTCAACTGATTGTTTTAGGTAGCGTTAACGCTGACCACGTACTGCAAGTTCCTTCTTTCCCTCGTCCGGGTGAAACCTTGATTGGCGGTAACTATCAGGTCATCCCTGGCGGCAAAGGCGCAAACCAAGCGGTAGCTGCAGCGCGATTAAACGCAGATATCGGCTTTATCGCCTGTGTCGGTGACGACCCATTCGGCATCAATATTCGTAAAGATTTTGCTAAAGATGGCATCAACATCGATGGTGTTATCGTTGCAGACAACACGCCGACAGGCATCGCGATGATCCAAGTATCAGCAACAGGTGAAAACAGCATTTGTCTTTCTGCTGAAGCCAACAACAAGCTGACTTGCGACCAAATTGAACCGCATCTAGAGAAGATTCGTGGCGCTAAATACCTTCTAACTCAACTTGAAACGCCAATTAAAGGCATTGAATACGCAGCAAAAGTAGCAAAAGAGAATGGCACTCAAGTTATTCTAAACCCGGCTCCTGCTCGTCCATTATCGGATTCATTACTTGCTTGTGTTGATGTGATCACACCCAACGAAACTGAAGCTGAAGTGCTGACGGGCATTACCGTGACGGATAGTGCATCCGCTCATCAGGCAGCTTTGGCTTTGCACGCGAAAGGCATCGAGACTGTGATGATCACACTTGGCGCGAAAGGCGTTTGGGTAAGTAAAAACGACAAGGGCGAGCTTATTGCTGGGTTCCGCGTTGAAGCAACGGATACAACCGCTGCTGGTGATACCTTCAACGGCGCATTGGTGACAGGCTTGCTTGAAGATATGCCACTTGAGCGCGCGATTAAGTTTGCTCATGCCGCTGCTGCTATTTCCGTAACTCGCTTTGGTGCTCAAACGTCGATTCCGAGCCGTTCTGAAACCGATGCGTTTTTATCAGAGCAACTATCTGCCTAGCTTGATACCCATTTGAAGGCTTAACTCCTGATCTAAACCTTAGTTAACGGATGTTAGCCTTCAAATTCGGTAACAACAAATAACAAGCATAAGCCCCTGTATTCAGGCAGAATATCGCGCAACGTGGCAAGTTACTCCCACAAGGATTTTTTATGGCAACAATGAAAGACGTCGCTCGGCTAGCAAAGGTTTCTACTTCAACCGTCAGCCATGTGATCAACAAGTCACGTTTTGTCAGTGAAGAGATTGCTGAGCGTGTTAACAGTGCGGCTAAAGAACTCAACTACGCGCCGTCTGCATTGGCTCGCAGCTTGAAAATGAAGCAAACCAAAACCTTGGGTATGCTGGTTACTACCTCTACAAACCCATTCTTTGGCGAAGTAGTAAAAGGTGTTGAACGTCGTTGTTATGAGAAAGGCTACAACCTTATCTTGTGTAACACCGAAGGCGACAGCGACCGTATGAAGTCATCTATCGATACCTTGTTGCAAAAGAGAGTCGATGGCTTGATGTTGATGTGTTCAACCCTTGAAGGGCAGCATATTGACGTATTTGAACGCTACCCAGAACTACCTGTTGTGGTCATGGACTGGGGCCCAATGCTGTTCGCGAGTGATAAGATCCAAGACAACTCGCACCAAGGTGGCTACATGGCGACCAAGCATTTGATAGACAACGGCCACTCTCAGATTGGTTGTATCACCGGCCCACTTCACCGCAATCAAGCCTCTTCTCGTTATCAAGGCTTCAAGCAAGCGATGGAAGAAGCAAAGCTAGAGATCAACCCTAAGTGGATTGTTGAATCCAACTTCGAATGCGACGGCGGTTTTGACTCTTACCAAACACTAAAAACCCGAGGCGTAATGCCGTCAGCAATCTTCGTGAGTAATGACATGATGGCAATGGGTATGATTCACGCTGCCGCACAAGATGGCACGTCGATTCCAAACGATCTTTCGATCATTGGCTACGATGACATCCACTTGTCAAAATACATGACCCCAGCATTGAGCACTATCCACCAGCCAAAACACCGTTTAGGTAAAGCGGCGGTAGATACTCTCTTGAACCGACTCAAAACACCAGATGCGTATCCGCAAGTTGTTGAGTTAGAGCCAACGTTAGTTGAACGAAGCAGCGTCAAAGCGATTTAGGGCTCAGCCCTCCACAGACTAAATCACAAAGGGCAAGGTTATCTAACCTTGCCCTTTTCGATTCTATTGCGTTTACTTGTCTTGTTAACGATTCAACGCAGACGCTATCTGTTGTATTTCATCTAACACATCAACACCATTGTATTGAGGCGCAATAGACAAGTCTTGAATATTAATCGTTTCAACAGACTGATGCTCACTGAGTTGAAGCATTAAGTCTCCCTTCGGTGAATAGGTTCTACTGCCGCCACAATATGTCGCGGTAAAGGCATCAACCACATCTTGCCCGACGCGATTACAGGTCACGATATGACACCCTTCTTCTAACGCTCTTGCTTGTGCAATGGCAAAGCTATGATGACCACCAAAATTCGCAGGATGGAGAATAACGTCTACCGACTGATACGGTCTCATGATCTCCGGGAACCATATATCAAAGCAAATCGCGACACCGAACTTCAAGCCTTTGTATTCAAAAGTAAGAAGTTCATTTCCTCTAGAAAAGTACTCTTTGTCGAATTTCGTTTGACTGACTTTTCTGTATTTATGACGCAAACCTGAACCATCAACCACCACAACGCTATTGTAATACTGACCATTATCTTCCTCAGCGACACCCGCAACGATTAACGTCTGATGTTTCGTGGCAAGCGCAGTTAATGAATCAATGGTCGGGCTGTTATTGAAGTCTTCACACAGTTCATGAATTTCTGCGGCATCGTTAAAGATACATCCAGTAGAGAACAGTTCAGGCAGCAACGTGATATCACCCACTGCCGTCTCAGCTTCCAAAAGCTCAGAGACTCGCGAGATGTTCATTTGTTTATTTTTGTATTCAACTTCAAGCTGGACAAGAGTGACGCTGACACTATTCAAAATCGAATCCTTACTCGGTAACACTTCAAACTTGAGACTAAGAACGACAGGGTAAGATAATCCCCCATCGCTTGCTGACTCGAGCGCCAATGGTTGAAGCAAGCACACACTCTCATAAGCACTCAGTTCATATACTTCATCAGCTTGGGCTCTGGCAAAACTGGTGGTGTGCTGTCCATGTAGGTTAAGAAGTTTTCCCACACCTCATGCGTTCTTTGTTTAGTCAGCTTAGTTTTGCAAGAAAGCGCCATAAGACCTCGAATTGAACCATCACGCCATTGGGTATACACCGAGTCACAATGTGCCGTCATGTAAGCTTGCCAACTGTCTTGAGCCATCTTGATTGAGCTAACCAACTCCGCATCATAAGCATTGTGTTCAAAGCTCGCTTCAAGGTATTGATCAAGCTCCACTTGTGCAGTATCCAACTCAATCGACGCACAGTGATTGATCTCTATGGTATTCATTGCATTCTCGCAATCGACAACATCATCGGATGCTGATGCAAGCAAAGGTAAACACGTTAATAACACGACCGTTAAAGCCTTTTTCATTATTTATCCCCTAATTCAAAAGCACATATATGCGCCCTATTAATGCCAAGCATTACGAATCTTAACGACATAAAACGCCAATTGTTGATAACTGCGTTTAGGATTGTGTCCAAAAACCACAAGAGCATACAACCACAGAACAAGAAGCATGGAAAACAAACCTGACTGGAAACCATCTAGGTACAACTCAGGTAGCAAGTCGATTACCTTTTGATAGTTCGCAATTGAAATTGTTGTTTTACTGCTAATCAATTCATACGTTACATTTATTGGGCTGACTATGGCCCAAACTAAAAACCATGACACGCCTGCGACAGGCACTAAACTCAGTAGCGGCTTAAGTTGCTTAACCGGGAAAATGAAATACAAAAGCATAATCAAATACAGAGCGGCTAAAAATAAGCTCCATGCGTGAACACTGACTTCAAAAATCCGATAACGCTCATCGACATACATGATTAACACTACCGCCCCCAATACACCAAGCGATAATAATTTTCCCACATACCTCGTTCTAGAAAACCTAATCAATACATAACCAATCACAAGAAGAAAGCACGAAAGCCAAGCTAACACTTCTGGTTTGGTCTCAAAAAGACGAGGTGTTGCGGAATTAGACAAGATAAAGATCGCGTAAGTAGGAGCAATCAACAAGTAGGCGATCAAAACACGCACCAACATCCAAATCATATTTTTTATCATTACGCTCAAATCCACTCACTCGCATTATTTCAAAAATTACAGTTTTCAATTTGATGATAAAAAACCGGCAACAATCCGCTTCATCAAAAAACGCAAAAGTACTGAACAAAAAAACGACACTCTTAACCTTGGAAGCATATCTAACATACTGATTTCTATAGTGCGACCATGCGTTACGCTATTTATATCAATAACTCAGACTTTTGTTCACACTATTTATGCATAAGCTTGCGTTATTATCGTTAAATTTATAAATTAAGTTGTATGCACACACCAATCGGTCACGCTTCTCTTAATATGGATATCAAGTACCAGCATTTTGCCAAAACTTCGTTCTTCTTTGCCATTTCTTTCTTTTTTTTCATGGCATTGCTCATTCCTTTAACACCGTCTCATTACCAAACGTTAACCGAAGACACATCAAGGTTAGTAGAAACGAGGTTAGAAGGGATTCAATCAAGGTTCGACCGTTTTTTATCTGAAATTACCCCAGATCAGCCTTGCGACACGATTGTTAGACAACTTCGACAAAACGTTTTTGAAGCTGATTGGGTGAAAGAAGCCGCGGTGTTCGACAAAGAGAACCGATTTTACTGTTCAACCACTGATGGTGAAGTTTCATTTCGCCTATACAACACCATCAGGCAGCGGCTCAATGACGCCCCAAATTTAACCACCTTATCGTATTCAAACTCAGCGATTACTAAGGTGCAATCCATCATGCTGATATTCTCGACTAAGGAAGGCTCGGGAGTGAGCCTGATGATTCCTCCGCACTTCATCTTTGAGCTTGTAGAAGCTAATTTGAGTAGCCATGGCATTAACTCTAAAGTTGAGGTGATCAAAAGAGACATTCACCCTACCGACCTCGGCTCATACAACGCGACGGTACGGATACAGTCAGACATCTACCCATTCACCGTCACCTCATATATTGGTTATCGGTATTATATTAACTTCATGCTGAGTCACTTATGGTTTGGCTTTCTTATGGCGGGAATTACGACCATTATTCGCCTTTCCCTCAAGCATAAAAAACAGAGCCAACGTAGCTTAGAATATTCGCTATCCAGTGCTCTGAAAAACAAACACCTACATGTTCACATGCAACCGATCGTTAATCAAAGCACCAATAAAATCGTAGGCTGTGAGTCATTATTGAGATGGAACGATCCAATTGAAGGTAACGTCTCCCCTGCTATCTTCATTCCATTGGCTGAAAGTTTAGGCTTGATTGAGAAGCTGACCTATTTCGTGCTGCATGAAGTGTTAACGACATTGAAAAGTAATCAAGAGGTGTTTGCATCAAAGTACATCAGCGTCAACATCAGCCGAAACGTTGTATCCAACAGTAACTTCACGAATAAAGTGATTAGCATCTTTAAAAGACACCCTGAGATTCTCAAGCAAGTGGTTTTCGAGGTGACAGAGGATGGTGAGTGTTCTGATGCCGATATGGTCAAAATTAAGGACAACTTGCAAAAGCTATCTGATCTTGGTGTAAGAATTGCCATAGATGACTTTGGTACTGGCTACGCAGGATTAGACTTTGTAAGGCAATTTCCGTTCAGTATTCTCAAGATTGATCGCGTGTTCGTGAAAAACATATCCGACGAATCCAGTTTTGGTATCCCACTATTAGAATCCATGCTTCAGCTATCACGCACCTTAGGCATGCAAGTCATAGTTGAAGGCGTTGAGTACGAGTCACAACTGAAGATCTTGTCGAAACTAGGCGTCGACTACATTCAAGGCTTCTACTTCTATAAACCTATGCCAATAAGTCTCGCCATTAGCTTGATCAAACAGCAAGATTTTGAATCAGATAACGTTGAGGAACAATGTACCTCAACGCTGAAGTGTGATTTGGTATAGATTGGTATAAAGCACAAACCCAACACCGACATGAAGTCTGTGTTGGGAACAACTTTTAGTTTCCTTAATCCTACTTAGCTCTCATGTCCAAAATAGGCATATTTTCACCACCCAACATTGTTGCTGGCAGCTTTCCGTCCCAGTTTTGAGCTTCGGTCAGTTTAATGATTAATGGGTTGTCCCCAAGAGCTTTGGCCTTTGCATTAATCGCTTCTGCTTCAGCAAAACCTTTTAATTTAATCGCCTTCGCTTCAGCTATAGCGATAAGCTCAATACCATCAGCTTCGGCTTTTGCCGTATTTACGGCTCTTTGAGCTTCTAAGTTTTGTCTAGCCAGTTTATGTTTCTCGGCAGCTGCTAAGTTTTTCTCAGTCTGCTTCGTTTCGATTGAGGTAAGGTATTTTTTGGGTAGGGCTATATTTTCAATCTGTATATTATCTACGCTTACTGGAAACGCGGCCATTTCTTCAATTAAATTGGATTCAATCGCCTGAATAGCACTCGCTCTATCTTGAATTAACTGCTCTGCATCATACTTAGGAATAACATCCTTGGTTGCCGACCTAAATCTAGGGTCAAGAATACGAGCTTCAAATTGCGGAAGACCGCCATACTGTCTAAAAAGATCTAACGCTGCAGATTTATCTACCGTCCAGTTAACGGATACGACGACAGTAACTGGCATCTGCTCCTTTGTACTAGAGGCCATTTTCTCTTCATTCTTGCGTGTTCGAACTTCAATTTCTTCAACGCTGTCGATAAACGGTACTTTGAAGTGTAAGCCTGGGCTTACCTGTGTTTTAGCTTCACTAAAGCGCTTAACAATACCAATGTGCCCCTCATTAACAGTATAAACTGAACTAAAGAGAACAAAAGCAACGGTAATTCCGGCACCTAGCTTTTTAATAGGTAAGTTAAATTTCTTCATTTCTACAGCTTGTTTCATGTTTTTACCAACCAACTTATTATATGTGTAAATAATCAATATCAATCCTAACGCCCGTAAGAAAGTGAGCCCCACAGAACTAACCAAGTACACGGTACTCTTACTGTAACCACCGAGCGTAACCGCCGAGCGTAACGCATCATATTAATCCTTATTTTTTATTACTTGCCTGTTTTATATTCCATCACGAGCCTTACTATTCCATCGAGTTCCTCGCGTTCGTTTGACGAATATAACCCAGACTCTACAACACCAACGTCATCGTTATTGAAAACACCGACACGTAACTCATACTTTTTGGTTAAAAGATATCCAACGATACCAATTATGGAAAACACACCAATACCAACAAGTGGACGAAAAAGGAAAATAGGTAAACTAAACACAACCGCAATAAAGAACGACCTTGTGATTTTACTTTTGATGTCATGCTCTTTAACGTAGATATTTTCTAACGTATTAAGCCTAAGAGGCTTTGGGCTCTTCCTTGTTACAATCGAGTCAGACTCGAGCCAAATATTCTTTTTGCCACTTCCCATTGTTGCTCCTCCATAAAGCCAACCAACTTAAAATACGATAAACCTATCTTTAACAACACCTTACCAATCAAAACTTGCAAGGTAAATGATTGATGCGATTAATTCCCATTATCACATTCGATATCGATTCATAATTTGATGGTGACTTTAACCTAGCCGAAAGGCATCGCAAATAAAGAGAATGGCATTTTAGGAATCAGAGGATATGTGACGACAAAAGAAACAGGAAATTGGCTAAATGTAACCCCGTATTCAAAGCGACTTATGCTCGACTTTTAGCTGTCGGAAAGCCTAAGAAAGTCGTAATAATCGCGTGTGTTCGAAAGATGGTTGTGACCCTAAACTCTATGCCGAGAGATGGCGCCATGTGGGATGAAAATACAGCAAAAAACTAATCATTGACGCCATAGTCGTTTGTTATGTTTCGGCGTCCAACTTCGATAGCCATACTGCACAACATAAAAGACTAAAGGCTTTTAAGCTGTTGATTTCAGAACCATAGTCAACGTGATTTGCATCACCATGCATTATCCCGTTTCTATTTGGCCCCTTAACTTTTAGTTTCTCTGAACATTGTGATTTATCAGCACCAATTTGGTTTTTAACATACGTACTAGCTAAAAAGGCGTCAAAAAAACTACCTTCTTCTAAGTTTTGAGTCTGACTTATGTTTTCATAAGAGCGATGTTTATTATTAAAAATACTACGTTTAAAAACTTCATTAAAAACACCTTCAGCTTGAGCCAAAAATATGGGAATAGAACCATAAAATTCACCAGACTCATGAAGTCGGAAACCAGCCTTGAGAACACAACTTCGCATAGGTGCATTATCTAAGCAATATTCCATGTTCTGTAAAAGGTATTTCTTTCCCCTTTCAACATGGAACTCGTTTACCTGATTATTTGCCGTTAGCTGCCATAACTTTACGTTAACTGGAGCGCAAGGGGTTGGATACCATCCCCATTTAGCAAGTTCAATCGCTACTTCTGCTCGTTTTTTCGCAGACTTAACGAAAAATTCAGAATCGATGATCAACGATTTTTCTCCTTAGAAACATAACGCCAGCAATAAGGTGCGCCACGACCAACTTACAAAGCGCACCGAACTCCATACCAAAGCCGCCGAGTGTAACGCGTCACCCTTGATTGCCTTGTTATAACGTTTTACGAGCGTAGGTGCTTCGTATTAGCTCATCTCCTGGATACAACAATGTCAGCAAATGGAAGATAGCTTTTTCCACATCACGCACGTAATCTACTGCTTCTTGGCCATCAATTGCTGGACTATCATGCCTATGAACCAGCATGTTACGAATTTCTGAGCCTTTAGCTAATTGCTTTTTATATGGCGACACTTCTCCTAAATAATTTTCTAGAATTTTGCCATAAAGCTTTGTAAGTGGAGGTGAAGGCATATTCAATAATAATGCTTCAAGTTGAGGGTTTGCTCTTGATAAAACCTCTTTAATTGCTAACTCAGCAGCAATTGTTGCATCAATCCATTGATGATGAGGTGACCCCTCATGTTTAGCTCTATGCAAATGACGCATCGCCAACAGAGGAACTATCTCTGATTCAATCGAAGCTTCAATTTTCTGAATACTATCCTCTCTTAAAGGACAGACATTACCTCCAGATACAACCACTCCTATTGATATAGGTAATTCACGGAACTCATCACCTTTAAGCATCCAACGTTCAGAATGTATAGATATTAACTGTTCTTGAAGGTCATCATGGCCTAAATGATATTTTATCAACTGTAAAATATCCTTTGTGTACTGCAACGCCATACTAAAATAAACACCAATAGTATTCCGGCATTGTTCAGAAAGATTATCTCCCTCGAAACGATTAAGAGATAACAACTCCTGAATATAGCATTCAGACAAAGTTGCGCCTTTTACTTTACATATTACATCGTCACGAGAATATGAGACCTCCACTTCTATAGATATTTCACCGACCTTTTTATTAAACGTGAAATTTTTATCTGCTTCTGTGTAACTATTTTTTCTTAATAGGAGATACTTACACTCAATGTCGATTTCTTTCATCTTTTCTCCAACGTTATAACGCCAATTTAAGGTGTGAACAACGCTAACACCTTAGCTAAACCAGTGTGCCATAAACACTAAACTTACTTGAAGTAAGGGCGCCAAGCGTTGTGAATCACTCTTAAATTTCTTGTTATGTGAATTTTCAAAGTTTAAGGTAAGCACTTCCGATTCCCCTACTCTTTGCGTTGGTAAAAAGCTTATCGTGGTCATCGATATGCAAGTTTGCTACAGCATCATAGCTGACTTGCTCTTTAACTTTGAGAGGTGTTAAAACAACCTTGTAGTCATAGCTGTTTTGCCCAGATTCCACTTGATATTTTTGACCATTTGAGACCAAGGTGGCTATTATTCTATTTGCAGCATTTAGCTGAATTTTGCCTCGGTACCGGTCATCCGAATGGCGATATATTTTTATAGCTATTTTTTGTTCAATTTTTGCATCCAACAGTTCTATCGCCTCGACTATTTTCTCTTGCTTTGCTTTAACCAAAGCAAGTTTCTCTGATTCACGACTTAATAGGTTTTGAATGCGTGTCTTATTACCACTCACTGTCTCTTTTAGCTGTGTGTCCAGTTCAGACAACTGTGAGTTAAGTACATACTCTTCCGATTTTAGTGAAACTAATAGTTCTGAATTGATAACGTGATTCGAGTTGAATGAATCTTTTGTGGTAGTTACATACCGTCCCTGTTTTAAGTCATCATTAAGATGACCAGCGCTCTTAATCTGCTCTATTACTGTAGGAGTAACAAAATTAGCTATTAATACATCTTTTAAGAGAAACGTGGCGATTGCAATAATGGCAGCAGTCCCTACGCTTACTTTAATTTCCGTCGATATACTCATTATTTATCACCATTTACACAACAGCTATTTTAGACAGAAAAATTCTGCATTTTGTCCCTGAACCAATTCTTCCTAGTTTCCAAGACACACTGCACTTAATCCAATAACTGATTTAATAACATAATCTTACCTACTTATTCCTGCGTCAAACATGACGGAAAGCAGAAATTTTCCATATAGTTTCATCAAAATGCAGAAAACCACCCAATATGTGAGTTGTTCATATCTTGGGAGTCGTGTTCTCAAACAAAAACGCCGACATGATAGTCGGCGTCTACGTTATAAATATGGATGAATAAGAGGTAGTAACTACTTTGCCATGGTACTCAAAAACTCGGCTTCAAACTCTTCATCGGCTTCTCGGGTTAGGCACTCCACCAGCCAGTCGATGCTTTGATGGTCGAGCTTACTGTTCACTACGAAGGCTTGCTTTACGCCAGATTGACCCAGCTTGGCAGAACCGTAGTTCTTGAATGATTTATTGCCGTGGTAATGGAGTGATTTAATCGCCTCTGCATTCGGTTCTGGTAAGGCATCGAGTGTGTTGGCAAGTTGAATCACCAACTCCATTGGGTTCTTAGATGATGAGATGCGATACAGAAAACCGCCCTCCACTCTTTGGCGTACCCAATAATCAAAGCCGCTGCAATCCATCACCTTATCGCTGACCAGTGCGGCTTCACTTCGATAACCACACGGTTCTACGACAACGGGTGTGTGTTTGAATTCTGGCTGGCCTGATGTGGCATCGGTATGAGGCAAGATCAGGTCACACGGCTTGCTATCTTTGGCGGTCGGGGCGTTCCAGTGAATTGGCATGAAAACTTGCTCTCGGCGCATCTCTTTTGTTACCACTAAGCGAGCTTGGCACTCCCCTTGTGCACTGCGCACTTTCACCACTGGATTAATAGTGGAGTGGTTGAAGGCATCTAGCCCAAACTCATCTAAGCCAAGCTCTGCAACCGTATCTGGGTGCATGGCAACAAAGGGTTCTGGTGTGTGTTCGCCTAAACCTGCGGCCAAGCCCGTGCGGCTCATGGTGTGCCATTGGTCTCGGATTCGCCCTGTGTTCATGATAAGCGGGAATTCGACACTGGTATCGGCAATCGGCTTATCGTGCTCAACCGCGATAAACTGCGCTTTGCCAGATTCAGTAAAGAACTCGCCATCGGTAAACATGCGCTGCTCAATGATCTCTGTTTGATATTTTAGCACTGGCCATTGCTGTGGAGTGAGTTCGCCATAGCCTTTCTCATCTAACTGAGTAAGACCGATTAAGCACAAGTCACGCGTTTTACCTGTTTCATTACCGAGTGCTGTCATCTCACAATACTCTTTGAAGATCTCGCCTTCGTGACGGTAATCAAACTGCTCTTTGAATCCCATTCTTTGTGCCACTTCTTTTAATATCCACCAATCGGGTTTGGCTTCGCCTGGGCTTGGTAATATACGGCGCTGCCTTGATATACGGCGCTCTGAATTGGTCACAGTGCCCGACTTCTCGCTCCAACCCTGCGCGGGCAGCACCACATCAGCCAAACGTGTGGTTTCCGTATCGGCAATGCAATCAGACACCACCACAAACGGGCACTTCTCTAATGCGGTTTTGATTTTTTCGCTATCCGGCAAACTCACGACGGGGTTGGTTGCCATGATCCACACGGCTTTTATCTTACCGTCGTTCATCGCATCAAATAGGTCTATAGCTTTTAAGCCAGCATGAGTCGCTAAGCTGTCGGTTTGCCAGAACTCACTAACGGTTTGGTGTGATTGCGGATCACCAAACTCAAAGTGCGCCGCTAACGTATTGGCTAAACCGCCCACCTCACGCCCGCCCATGGCGTTCGGCTGACCCGTTACAGAGAATGGCCCCATACCCGGATTACCTATTTTCCCGGTGGCTAAATGGCAGTTAATAATGGCATTCACCTTGTCACACCCTTGTGTCGATTGGTTCACGCCTTGGGAGTAAATGGTCAGCACCTTCTCGTTCGATGCAAACAAACTGTAGAACTGTTTTAACTGCTGCTCTGTTAACCCTGTGAGCTCAGGAACACTTTTGTCGCACTTACTTGATTCGGTATAGCCTGATTCGGTATAACGATATTGAGTCGCAGATCGAATTGATTCAGTAAAGCCTTGAGTGTGGTTTTCTATGTAGTCTGCATCTAGCTTGTCGTTATCGTCGAGATAGCCCAATAAGCCGTTAAACAGCGCCACGTCTGAGCCAGATTCCAATGCCAAGTGAATGTCTGCGATTTCACAGGTGTCGGTATAACGCGGGTCGATGACGATGACTTTCAATGCAGGGTTGGCTTGTTTCGCGGCTCTTAACCTTTGGAATAGCACAGGGTGACACCAAGCGAGGTTTGAGCCAGTAATAACGACGAGATCGGCTTGCTCGAGATCTTCATAACAGACAGGTACTGTGTCACTGCCAAATGCACGCTTGTGCCCAACAACGCTAGAAGCCATACACAGGCGAGAGTTACTGTCGATGTTGCCACTGCCGATGAAGCCTTTCATCAGTTTATTGGCAACGTAATAGTCTTCGGTAAGCAGCTGACCAGAAACATAAAACGCAACCGAATCGGCCCCAAATTCTTCGATCGTTTGATTGAATTTGTCTGCAACCAACTGAGTGGCACTGTTCCAATCCAGCTCTTGTTTTTGCTCATTCTGAATATGAGCAGGCTGTGTTAGGCGCCCTAAAGGCGTGACAGTATCACCAAGCGCAATCCCTTTAGTACATAGCTTTCCATAGTTTGATGGATGATCTTTATCACCACGTACTTCTAGTTTTCCTAACGATGTCGGTCTCGCTTCTATTCCACACCCTACACCACAATAAGCACAGGTTGATTTTATCCAGCCGCTGTTTGAATCGGTCATCCGTTTCTCGCTCAATTATCCATAATTGTAATAACTGAAACCAAGCAAATAGCACGCCACTTAACACCACTCGACCAAATTGAAATATTACCACTTAAAAACAACAACTTAATGAAATTAAAAATATCAACACTGAACAAAATCGAACTTAGCCAAGATAGAAACTTAATTTTTGCACCATCTTGCAGAAAGTTGCACCACAAACGCTCATTTATATAAATCTAACAAAAATTTTACATACCACTTTAGGGGTAATTACGCGCCACCTTTAATTTTTAAACATCTGAAATATATAGATTAAATTTTATTTGAATGAACAACTCGCAATCTGGCACCCTCCTTGCTCCACTAAAAACCAAGACTTAGAAAAAACATTTTTGTTTTTCTTGATGATTATGAATTGAGTGGAATCTCAACCCGGTATTCATCTGCTAACGACTAGAAATTAGATGCTAGTGATGGTGACGCCGAGAATAAGGAATGGATTATGAGCAAGAAGAAAATCGTCGTTGTTGGTAACGGCATGGTTGGACACAAATTTATCGACAACATCCTGCAATCAGACAGTGATGAGTTTGATGTTATTACTTTCAGTGAAGAGCCAAGGTTGGCCTACGACCGTGTTCAGTTGACGGCTTACTTCAAGCGCGGAAATGCTGATGATTTGGCATTAACCAGCGAAGAGTATTACCAAAGCAATGGCGTCAATTACCTTCTCAACGCGAGAGTCGCTCAACTGGATACTGAAAATAAGTGCGTTGTGACTGAATCGGGACATACCGAGAGTTATGACACCTTAATTCTGGCGACCGGTTCATTCCCTTTTGTTCCCCCTATTCCCGGTAACGACCAAGAACACTGCCACGTTTATCGCACCATCGAAGATTTAGACGCCATTGAATTATCAAGCAAAGGCAGCAAATCTGGCGTAGTGATTGGTGGTGGCCTACTTGGCTTAGAAGCGGCAAACGCAGTCAAAAACCTTGGCTTGGAAACACATGTTGTTGAATTTGCACCTCGCCTGATGGCCGTGCAGTTAGATGACGGTGGCGGTGCTCTACTGCGCAGAAAAATTGAAGACCTTGGCGTGCAAGTTCATACCGAGAAGGCAACCTCTGAGATAGTCGCGGGTGAGAACGCTCGCTACAGAATGAACTTTGCAGACGGCACCCACCTTGAAACCGATATGATCGTGTTCTCTGCGGGTATTCGCCCTCAAGATGCTCTAGCTCGCAGCTCTAATATTGCCATTGGTGAACGTGGCGGCATCGTGATTAACGATCACTGCCAAACCAACATCGACAACGTGTATGCGATTGGTGAGTGTGCGCTTTGGGACAACAAGATCTTCGGCTTAGTCGCACCCGGTTACTCCATGGCGAAAGTCGCGGCTTCGCATATTGTCTCCGGCGGTACTGACGATGCTGCATTTACTGGCGCTGACATGAGTACCAAGCTCAAGCTGCTTGGCGTCGATGTGGCCAGTATTGGTGAAGTACACGGCAAGACGGAAGGCGCTCAGTCGTATACCTATAACGATGAAATTGAGCAAGTTTATAAGCGCCTGATCATCTCGGCAGACGGTACAAAGATTGTCGGTGCAGTATTGGTCGGTGATGCAGAAGCTTACGGTTCGCTACTGCAAATCAAACAAAACGATATGCCTCTTCCTGAAAACCCATCAGTATTGATTTTACCTAACGTGGCCGATGATTCAGGTTCGGCAATGGGCGTTGAAGCTCTGCCCGATAGCGCAGTGATTTGTTCGTGTTTTGATGTGACCAAAGGTGACATTAAAGACGCGGTTTCTGCTGGCTGTACCACGATGGCTGCATTAAAAGAAACCACCAATGCTTCGACAGGTTGTGGCGGTTGTTCTGCCCTTGCTAAACAGGTTCTCGATAGCGAGCTAAGTAACCTAGGTGTGGAAGTCTCTAACGATATCTGTGAGCACTTTGCTTATTCTCGCCAAGAGCTCACTGACATCATCCGCGTCAACAAAATCAAGACCTTCGATGAGCTGTTAGATTCTCACGGAAACGGATTGGGCTGTACTGTGTGTAAACCGGCTGTCGGTTCGATTCTGGCTTCGTACTGGAACGATTACATCCTTGAAGATCAACACATAGAACTGCAAGACACCAACGACATCTACCTCGGTAACATGCAAAAAGACGGCACCTACTCTGTGGTTCCGCGTATTGCTGGCGGTGAAATCACACCCGATAGACTAATCGTGCTTGGCGAAGTCGCTAAAGAATTCGACCTTTACACCAAGATCACCGGTGGTCAGCGTGTCGACTTGTTTGGCGCGCAACTTAACGAACTGCCAATCATCTGGAAAAAGCTGATTGATGCGGGTTTTGAAACGGGCCATGCCTACGGTAAGTCAGTTCGTACCGTGAAATCGTGTGTCGGTAGCACATGGTGCCGATACGGTGTCGACGACAGTGTTGGCTTAGCGATTCGACTAGAGAACCGCTACAAAGGCTTGCGCTCACCCCACAAGATCAAGTTTGCGGTTTCTGGCTGTACTCGTGAATGTGCAGAAGCCCAATCAAAAGACTTTGGCATTATCGCAACCGACAAAGGTTGGAACCTCTACATCTGTGGTAACGGCGGTATGCGCCCTCGCCATGGTGACCTTTTCGCGACCGACCTTGATGAAACCACCCTGCTGCAATACATCGACCGCATTCTGATGTTCTATACACGTACCGCGGATCGCCTACAGCGTACATCGGTATGGATGGAAAACCTTGAAGGCGGCATTGAATACCTCAAGCAAGTCGTGATTGAAGACAAGCTCAACGTTGCTGAAGAACTTGAAGCCGATATCGCCCTTAACATCGAAAAATACCAATGTGAGTGGAAAACCACCATCGAAAACCCTGAAAAAATGAAGCGTTTCCAGCACTACATCAACAGCGAAGAAATGGACACTAGCCTGTCATTCATCAAAGAACGAGAGCAGCGTTTTCCTAAGCCGAGCTTGAGCTCTTCTTCAGATTCACAACGAGATGAAATGCTAACCAAGGCTAACCAAATCGAAGTCACGGAAGTTTCGTAAGCCTAATGGATGGTGAGTGAATAAGTAACAACTAAACCCAATATCGATAGTCGACAGCGGCGCAGCCCAAGAAAACTGCTGTCGGCTATCACCCTAATTAAATTGATTATTAGTTTTATGTTTTGACTAGGAGAAAGTCATGGAAAATTGGACAACCGTATGCAACACCCGGGACCTAACCCCAAACGGTGGTATTTGCGCCAAAGTAGACGATAACCAAGTGGCTATTTTTTACTGCAAGCGCAGTGACACGCTTTATGGACTCTCTAATTACGATCCTGTTGGCAAGGCGAATGTGATGTCACGTGGTATCATTGGTTCATTAAGCGGTGAGCCTTACGTAGCCTCACCCTTATACAAGCAGCATTACCACTTAGAAACTGGCGCGTGCCTTGAACAACCCGATCTCAAGCTCGTGAAATTTGAAGTTCGCAAGCAAGGAGAACAGGTTCAGGTTCTCGCACCACTTGCTATCGCCAGTTAACTAAACGCCGACATCATCATGTAAACGCTTTATCAGCGTGAGCAATTTCGGCACAGGGTTTAGCCACATGAATGCGTTCGAATTTCGGAAGTAACGCACGAGCTAAAGCCGGGTAACTTTCCAGATTTAAAGGATTTAAACCATGGATAACACAAAATTTTCGCTGCTTTCATTTACGGGTAAGATGAAAACCTTACACTTAAGTTGGATGGCCTTTTTTATCACCTTTGTTGTGTGGTTCAACTTTGCCCCACTACTGCAAATGGTAAAAACGTCGCTTGGTCTTTCTACTGAAGAGATCAAAACACTGCTTATTCTCAACGTTGCATTGACCATTCCGGCGCGTGTCGCCATTGGTATGTTAACCGACAGATACGGCCCAAGATTGGTCTACTCTTCTCTACTCGCGGTCTGTTCTATTCCTTGTTTTATGTTTGCTCTGGCAGACTCTTTCATTCAAGCGGCAATTGCTCGTTTCCTACTTGGCTTCATTGGCGCTGGCTTCGTTGTCGGTATTCGCCTTGTGTCTGAGTGGTTCCCACACAATGAATTGGGTACTGCAGAAGGTATTTACGGCGGTTGGGGTAACTTTGGTTCAGCAGCGGCAGCATTCACGCTTCCAACTCTGGCTTTAGCATTTGGTGGTGAAGACGGCTGGCGTTATGCGGTCGGTATTACTGGCCTTATGAGCTTAGCGTTCTCGTTTGTGTTCTACAAAAACGTAACGGATACACCAAAAGGTTCTACTTACTTCAAACCAGCTCAAGTAACAGCAATGGAAGTGACATCAAAGGGTGACTTTTTCTTCCTACTTATTATGAAGATCCCGATGTATGCCGCACTAGCGCTACTGACATGGAAGCTATCACCAAGCAACATCAACATGTTATCTGACATGGCGGTTTACTCTGTGTATGCAGGTTTGGCTGCGCTTTACGTGTACGAAGTGTCGCAAGTTTGGAAAGTAAACAAGAACGTATTTAAAGAAGAAGTACCAGAGATTCACCAGTACAAATTCAAGCAAGTTGCGGTACTTAACGTATTGTACTTCGCGACATTTGGTTCTGAACTGGCTGTTGTTTCTATGCTGCCACTGTTCTTCTCTGATACCTTTGAATTAACACCGGTTCTTGCAGGTATGGTTGCATCGGCTTATGCCTTTATGAACCTAATGTCTCGCCCAGGTGGTGGTTGGATTTCAGATAAATTCGGTCGTAAACCAACACTGCTTATTCTAACGATTGGTCTTGCTGTGGGTTACTTTGCAATGGGTCAAGTCGACAGCACATGGCCTGTATGGCTAGCGGTTGTCGCAGCGATGGCGTGTTCTTTCTTCGTGCAAGCGGGTGAAGGTGCAGTATTCGCAACAGTTCCTCTAATCAAGCGTCGTATGACAGGTCAGATTGCTGGTATGACAGGTGCTTACGGTAACGTGGGTGCGGTAGTTTACCTAACTGTGTTGTCATTCGTGAGCTACCAAACGTTCTTCTTAGTGATTGCAGGAACAGCGGTATTAGGCTTCGTTACTCTGATGTTCATGGAAGAGCCTAATGGCCAAATTGCTGAAGTAAACGACGATGGTAGCGTGACCTTGATCAACGTCTCGAGCTAACCACTCATTGAATCGGGAGAAGCACCAAGGTTGGTATTACCGCTTTGGTGCTTCGTTCAGAGGCTCTACGTTCACTAGAGCTTTTGTTCTTCCTAGGATGTTCTGTCAAGGAAGCGGGAAGAAGAACAGTTAAAAGAAGACCAGTTATGACAATTTCATTCAGCCAAGGGCAAGTCGTCACGCCGGAATCAAACAACCAATTAACGCTTAAGTTTGGCGGTTATTCGAATAAAGGCATACGTGATGAAAACCAAGACGCCATCATTGTAAAGCACCCCAAAACTCGTACTGAGCAAGAGTTGAAAGGCAGTGTCGTCTGCATAGCAGACGGGGCAAGTTGCAGTGAACACGGCCAGAAAGCCAGTCACACCAGCGTGATGCAATTTATCGACGACTATTACGCCACTCCAAATAGCTGGAGTATTCAGCGTTCAGCACAGAAAGTCTTAACCTCACTCAATTCTTGGCTCTTCAACACGTCTGTTTCTAACATTCATCCTGCACAACAAGTGAACCACAACGCCCTCGTTTCGACGTTCAGCAGCGTGATACTCAAATCGAACACCGCACATATATTCCACGTTGGCGACAGTCGCATTTACTTACTAAGAGATGGAGAATTACGCCAGCTTACCCGCGACCACACCCGTAAAAATATGGGGCAGAAGCATTATCTTACACGCGCCTTAGGCATGGACAACCAACTCAACGTTGACTATCAAACCCTGCCTATCAAGAAAAACGACTGCTTTATCCTCACTTCGGATGGTGTGCATGAATTTGTCTCGCCCAACACCTTCAATGAACACATCGATAAGCCTGGAGCGGATTTTGAATACGCAGCACAAACCATCTGTAACACTGCTTTAAGCCACAATAGCTCAGACAACGTGAGCTGTTTGATTGTGCAAGTCAGCCATCTACCTAAACCTTCGCTCATTGAGTTCCATGAAAAGCTGGCTAAACGTGCCATCCCACCCGCGTTAAAGCTCGGACAAAGTATCGACAACTTTATGGTGCTTGAGGTGTTGTATGCAGGCTCTAGAAGCCATGTGTATCGTGTGATGCAGAAAGAGACACAAACCGAGTTCGTGCTGAAAGTCCCTTCCGTCCAATATCATGATAGCCCTTCGCAACTGAGAGCTTTCTTTACTGAACAATGGGCGGGGATCTTGCTAAACAATAAGAAAGTAATGAAGGTCTACCCGACACCAGAGAACTCGCAATTTTTATATCAAATCTGCGAATGGGTAGAAGGCATCACGCTAAGACAATGGATGTACGACAATCCAAAACCGTCACTCAATGAAGTACGCGACATACTAGAAAAAATCACACAAGGTATTCGAGTATTACAACGCGCAGACATGGTGCACCGAGATTTAAAGCCCGAGAACATTATGCTTCAACATGATGGTGAGATAAAAATCATCGACCTTGGCGCTGTATTAGTCAGAGGACTTGAAGAGGGAGAGCTCGCAGACAAAGACGACACTCCATTAGGTGCGGTCAATTACATTGCACCCGAGACCATCAAACATAACACCGCGACCACCAGCTCAGATTTGTTCTCTATCGCTGTGATCGGCTATGAGATGCTAACTGGTGAATTGCCCTACTCTGAAATGACCGCACAATCACTTAAGCAATCTCGTCATCATCAGTGGGAATACCAACCCATCACTCAAAAACGAACTGACTTACCAAGCTGGGTGGATTTGGTGTTACAAAAAGCCTGCGCCGAATCGCCGAGCGAGCGTCATCAAGTGTTGGGGGATTTTGTGGCAGACCTTTACACGCCAAACCAAAGTTTGGTGAAAAGCAAAGCCAAGCAACCTTTGATAAACCGAAATCCAATCCAGTTTTGGAAGGTGTTGGCTTTGTTGCTCGGCATTGTTGCCATTGTAGAGTTGGGCTTATTGCTTGGTTCGAGTTAACTCCAAGTTCGAGCTAAGTGTCCAAGTCTAACCTAGCTTGTTTAAACTAACTGGAATTAGCCTCGTCTCACTAAACTTCTCGGCACGAGTTCAATACCCGCTTGGTAACGCTTAGCGGATGCATTTAACGCCAAAGCAAAAGCGCTGTCGGCAATTACTTCAAACTGCTGCGGCAGTGAATGGACTTTAAAAGGCAAGAAGTCGAGCAGTCGGTTATCACCAAAGGTTGCCAGTTTTACTTGATTAATCAGCTCTGGTTTTTCAACCATTACATCCAACACACCCTCTAACAAGGTGTAAGACATAGTCACAATCGCATCAGGAACCGTGCCTTTTGCAATCCAACCCTCAAAAACCTCTCGCCCAGATTCCCTATCAAAGTGCTCACCATAACCCACAACCATCGGCTTGTTTTCTGCGAGCCCTGTTTGTTGAGTATGTGCTTTATTCGCAGCTTCAAAACCTAGGTGACGTTCGCGTGAGATATTTAGATCAGGAAGTGCGCCTATCAAACCAACACTATGAATATTGTCATCGAGAATCGAATGCGTCAGTTCAAATGCGGCTTCGAAATCTTCACTGAGTACGCAAGCAAAGTGCTCATCATCTAACGGACGGTCAATTGCGATCACAGGCGTTCCTGAGTTTTGCAACTTTAAGTAGAACTCGTTGGCGTCTGGCATTGAGCTCGCAACCAGCAAGGCATCAATACGACGACTTACCAAAGCTTCAGCCACTTTTCGTTCGGTTTCAGCATCATCATCAGAACAACCAATCAATATCTGGTAGCCCACTTTGCGTGAATTCTGCTCTATCAATTTTGCCAAACGCGCGTAACTGCTGTTTTCCAGATCCGGAATAATCAAACCAAATGAACGGCTATTACCAGCTCGCAACGACGAAGCGGCGTGGTCTGGACGGTAATTATACTCTTCTACAACCGCCATGACTTTCTGTTGAGTCTTTTCACTGATTCTGTATTTCTGCGCCTTGCCGTTGATGACATAACTGGCTGTGGTTTTCGATACTCCAGCCAACTTAGCGATTTCATCAAGTGTCATATGAGTGACCTGTATTTTGTGCGTAGGATCATATAACGAATGATCTGATCCCTGGATTAGTTGAATTATATGCTGAATCGATTCAGTATAAAAGCTGAAAGGATTCAGCAAAATCTGAAAAGTGACTTCAATCATCCTTTTGAATGAATCGAGCGTCATTTGTTGTTAATAAGCTTTCGTTATTTAGCTTTTCGTTATCCACGAATCAGACCGAATTAACGACACGCAGCAAAACTATTTTGAAAATCGAAATTGGCTTTGCTGAATTTTTTTACACTGAATGCTGAACCGATTCAGCTAAAGTAAAGCAAAGAGTAAAGTTCACTAATTCTTGCTCTAGTTGGAATCGTAGCGACACACAAATTCTCAAGCGATACGCTAAAGAGGCACCATGCTTAAATTATCAAAATCTGACATCACTCTAGGCCAAACGGCCAATGATAAGTTCCAAGCAATCCAAAATATTGCAGGCGACCTAACAGCCAAAGGCTTAGTTGACTCTGGCTACGTTGAAGGAATGCTGAACCGTGAAAACCAGAACTCTACGTTCCTTGGCAACGGTATCGCGATTCCTCATGGAACGACTGACACTCGTGGCCTAGTGAAAGAGACAGGCGTTGCGGTACACCACTTCCCTGAAGGTATTGATTGGGCAGACGGAAACCGTGTTTACGTTGCGATTGGTATTGCAGCTAAATCTGATGAGCACTTAGGCATTCTTAAGCAACTGACCAAAGTGCTAGCGGCAGACGGTGTTGAAGAGAAATTAAAGCAAGCAAAATCAGAAGACGAAATCATCGCCCTACTTAATGGCGAAGTTCAGCTAGAAGCAGACCTAGACGCTTCTTTAGTTCAGCTACTGTTCCCTGCAAGCGACATGATTCAAATGTCGGCAGTTGCGGGCGGCCTACTTAAGAACACAGGTTGCACAGACAACGCATTCGTTGCCGACCTTGTGACAAAAACACCAACTCACCTAGGCCAAGGCCTATGGTTGTTGGGCAGCGACAAAGGTGTAACTCGCACTGGCGTATCTTTCGTTTCAACAGCGAACCATTGTGAGTACGAAGGCACACCAGTTAAAGCATTGGTAGCATTCGCCGCTTGTAACAGCGCACACCAATCGATTCTGGCAAACCTAAGCAAGATGGTTTTCGAAGGTAAGCAACAACAACAACTGTTGACTGCAGATGCAGCGCAAGTCATTGGCCTTCTAAAAGGTGAAGCGGTTTCTATAGCTTCTCAAGACGACGACAACTGCGCAGTATTCAAAATCAAAAACGCACACGGCCTACACGCTCGTCCGGGCGCAATGCTAGTCGCTGAAGCGAAGAAGTTTGAATCAACAATCCGCGTGTCAAACCTAGATGGCGACGGAAAAGAAGTGAACGCGAAGAGCTTGATGAAAGTAATCGCGCTTGGCGTTAAACACGGCCACCAGCTTCAATTTGTTGCTGAAGGTGATGACGCAGCACAAGCACTTGAATCGATTGGCAAAGCTATCGCTTCAGGCCTTGGCGAAGGTTAAGGGGTCGATATGTCTGATAAACAAATCAAAGCCGTTACCGTAACCCTAAACCCTGCTCTAGATCTGACAGGTAGCATCGATGTGCTAAACGTAGGTTCAGTTAGCTTGGTGAACAAAAGCTCTCTGCATGCAGCGGGCAAAGGCGTAAACGTAGCAAAAGTTCTTTCAGAACTTGGCGCAAAAGTGACAGTGACTGGCTTCCTTGGTCGCAATAACGAAGAACCGTTCTGCCAACTGTTCGAACAGATGGGCGCAACTGACCGCTTTATTCGTGTCGACGGCGCAACTCGCATCAACGTGAAGTTAGTAGAAGAAAGTGGTCAAGTTAGCGACATCAACTTCCCTGGCGTAGCGGTAACACCGATTGCCATCGAGCAGTTTGAGCGCACTCTATTCGGGTTAGCTGAAGACCACGAATATTTCGTGATTGCAGGCAGCTTACCTCAGGGCATTTCACCTATGTTATGCGCATCGTGGATTCAGAAACTTCACGATATGGGCAAGAAAGTGTTATTCGACAGCAGCCGTGATGCACTTAAAGCGGGGCTCGATGCACAACCATGGCTGATCAAGCCAAACGATGAAGAGCTATCTCAGTTATTCAACGCCGAACTAACTACACGCGACCAATGCCAACACGCAGGCCAAGCCCTAAGTGAAAAAGGCATCGATAACATCGTTGTGTCACTTGGTGCTGAAGGTGTGATGTGGCTTAACCAAGGTGAGTGGTTACACGCTCAACCTCCGCGCATGCAAGTAGTAAGCACGGTAGGTGCAGGTGACACCTTAGTTGCTGGCCTATGTTGGGGTCACATGCAACAGATGCCAAAACCAGAACTTATTCAATTCGCAACCGCCCTATCTGCTATAGCAGTTTCACAGGTAGGCGTGGGTGTAACCAGCCAACAAGAGCTGGATTCAGTACGACAAAATATCCAATTACAGGCGCTTAGTGCTCCAACTAGTCAGTTAGACACAAGTAAATAGGACAAAGGGATTATTATGAATATTACCATCATCACAGCTTGCCCAAGTGGCGTAGCAAACAGCATCATCGCAGCAGGGTTGTTAGAGCAAGCTTCAAAAACACTGGGTTGGAACGCCGCTATTGAATGTCAATCTAGCGTATTACCTAACTCTCCAGTATCACAAGACACGATCGACAGCAGCGATGTTGTGGTTATTGCTGCCAACACAAACATTGATAAAGCGCGCTTTGTTGGCAAAAAAGTGTACCAAGCAGCTATCTCTGAATGCACAGCAGATGCAAAAGCATTTCTAGAGAAAGCGGTAGCAGAAGCAACGGTATTAGACGCTTCTCAAGTTGAAAAAGCAGTTACCGTTACTAGTACTTCAACAAACTCTTCTACAACAGCAAGTACAGGCAGCAAGAAGATCGTAGCGATTACCGCTTGCCCAACGGGTGTTGCACATACCTTTATGGCAGCTGAAGCGCTGGAAGCAGAAGGCAAACGCCTAGGTCACCAAATCAAAGTGGAAACTCGCGGCTCTGTAGGTGCGAAAAACCAACTGACAGACCAAGAAATCGCAAACGCTGATCTTGTTATCATCGCTGCCGACATCGACGTTCCTCTTGATCGTTTTAACGGCAAAGCGCTGTACAAAACCACAACAGGTCCTGCTTTGAAGAAAACAAAGCAAGAGATGGAAAAAGCATTCGCTGAAGCTAAGCCATACCAGCACACAGCGTCTTCAAATTCAGCGCCTGCTGATGAGAAGAAAGGTGTGTACAAGCACCTAATGACAGGTGTATCTCACATGCTTCCTGTGGTTGTTGCGGGTGGTTTGATCATCGCACTGTCTTTCGTATTCGGTATCGAAGCCTTCAAAGAAGAAGGCACATTAGCAGCAGCATTGATGACTATCGGTGGTGGTTCTGCATTCGCACTGATGATTCCTGTTCTTGCTGGTTTCATTGCATTCTCTATTGCTGACCGTCCGGGTCTGGCTCCAGGTCTAATCGGCGGTATGTTGGCTAGCTCAACAGGTGCAGGTTTCCTAGGTGGTATCGCAGCGGGTTTCATTGCGGGTTACGCAGCAAAATTCATTGCCGACAAGGTTCAACTTCCACAATCCATGGAAGCCCTCAAACCGATTCTGATCATTCCGTTTATCGCGAGTTTGTTCACTGGTTTGGTCATGATTTACATCGTTGGTGGTCCAGTTTCAGGCGTGATGAGCGCAATGACAGACTTCCTAAACAACATGGGAACGTCTAATGCGATTCTTCTGGGTGTGATTCTAGGCGCAATGATGTGTTTCGACCTTGGTGGTCCAGTAAACAAAGCGGCTTACACGTTCGGTGTTGGTCTATTGGCTTCACAAACTTACGCACCAATGGCAGCAATCATGGCAGCAGGTATGGTTCCGGCTCTAGGTATGGGCCTTGCAACTTTCCTAGTGAAAGACAAGTTTGAAGCAGGCGAGCGCGAAGCAGGTAAAGCATCATTCGTTCTTGGGCTATGTTTCATCTCTGAAGGTGCAATCCCATTCGCAGCGAAAGACCCAATGCGTGTTATCCCAGCATGTATGGCAGGTGGCGCACTAACGGGCGCTCTATCAATGATGTTTGGTGCACAACTAATGGCTCCACACGGCGGCTTGTTCGTACTGCTAATTCCTGGCGCTATCTCTCCAGTACTTATGTACCTAGTGGCGATTGCAGCAGGTACAGCGGTAACAGGTTTTGGTTACGCAGCTCTTAAAAAGATGAGCAGCGATAAAGTAACAGCAGAGGCTTAATCCCCCTACTCTGTTTAACGGCTAAACCCTTCGAACAGAGGCTCTTGATAACCGGTTTCTTGGTAAACGGTTCCTTGAAATAAAACAAAGGCTCCTCATTTGAGGAGCCTTTTTATTGGAATTAGCTAACAAACTGAAACGCTCGGTCTGGTGTTACTTTTCTAATGTCGCTAAAACGGGCAACTGGAATGAAAACGTCACGCCTTCGACATCATCCGTATCAATCTGACGAATCATCTCTACCAAATAACCTTGCACATCTAACTTCAAACCTTGTTGTTCAACCGCCTTAAACAGAGCTTCTAACGCTGTGCTATACGCCACATCCGAAACCAGATAAACGTCGCTGCATAAGTAGTAGCCTTCAGGAATGGTCATATCATAACGATCTTTCGCGACTTGCCAATTTCCGATTTCAGCGTCGATGTCGTCCCACTTATTATTCATTTGCTTGATCGGCGTGGTGCCCATCAAATGTGTCGATTTCTGACCATAGATTTCAAATACCGTGTCCCAATCAGGATCTTCCAACTTAAGCTTTTGCATGCCGCGTTCTGGATACCAAACCAGCTCGATCGGCATAGACTTAACCAGCTCTTTTTCCATCGAAGACTGCACACCTGGATGTGCCAATTTCTGGATGAAGTCTGCCGTTTCCTTAGGTGTCGCGTTGTAGCCCATTTCTCGAATATGTTTCGCAGTAACACCGAGCTCGCGCTTAAGCGCCTTACCTAATGACTGCGACGATGAGTAGCCACAATACTGAGCAATTTCAATCACGCTCCACGGCTCGTCGTTGATCAACAAACCGACCGCGATTTGTAATCGAACTCGGCTCAGATACTGACCCGGAGTTTCGTTAAACAGATCAGTAAACTGACGATGAAAGTGGTATGGCGAAATCGCACTCTCGGTTGCTATTTCTTCCCATGTACGACGCTCACCCCACTCTTCATGCATCAAGGTCAATGCATGCGTAAAGCGTTTTTGAAGGTGCTCTGGCAAAGATTCAATCAATGTAATCTCTGGCACCAGTTTAAAAGCTGGCTCTAAATGCAAAGCAGGTTTGTTCTCTTGCGTCATACAGTCTTGGGTCTCAGGTACATTAGCTTTAGTCTTACTGTCGGTTAGCTTCGCCGAACTGGACAGCTTCATTGAACTGGATAGCTTGGCTTCACTATCGTCTTTGTCCTTTATAAAATCAATCACGAGCGCTCCAAAGTGAGTTCTTCTAATGAATCTTGCTCGCCCAGTTCTTTTTCGATTAGATTTTCAACTAGCGGCGGCTTGCGACAAAACAAACCAAGCAGCACGGGAATCAAAATCAGAGTCACCGCAGTGGCAAACAGCTCACCAAACACCAAAGATACTGCCGCTGGTTTCAAGTATTGCGCCTGCTCTGCGGTTTCGCTTAGCAATGGCAACAATCCACACACCGTTGTAATGGTGGTCAAGAAAATCGCCCTCAAGCGGCTAGTACCCGCAATGACTAACGCTTGCTGTAACGGCACCCCTTGGCGGTATTCAGCGTTAAAACGAGTAATCAACACCAACGAATCATTAATCACGATGCCTGTCATGGCCATCATACCGAACATAGAGAGAATGCTGATGGGTAAGTCCATCAAGTAGTGACCAAAAATCGCGCCAGCAAAACCAAACGGTATCACTGCCATGATGATCATCGGCTGCCAATAGGACTTCAAAGGCACCGCCAACAAAATGTAGATCATGATGAGCGTTAGTATCATCGCTGATTTGAAGCCGTTCGACACCTCACCTATCTCTTCAAACTCACCGCCCGCTTTTATCGTTACACTTGGAAACTGTAAGTGCAGAGATTCAATCGTATCTTCAAGTTGCTCACGTGTTTTCTCCGGTGATTGCAGGTCTCGGTTCTGCTTCCAATACAGGTTGATCACTTGTTCTCGGTCGCGGCGGTAAACCACT
Organism: Vibrio sp. 1F263; assembly: GCF_041439035.1. Classification (NCBI taxonomy): domain Bacteria; kingdom Pseudomonadati; phylum Pseudomonadota; class Gammaproteobacteria; order Vibrionales; family Vibrionaceae; genus Vibrio; species Vibrio sp. 1F263. The sequence goes on from NZ_JBGONI010000002.1 coordinate 164,872, forward strand.
TGTGGTTCTTGCTCATGACGAAACTCAGCAATATCCCCCATCATCACACTTCCACCATTAGGTAACATGATAAGAGCCTGTTGTAGCTGAGCTAAGGTTCTGCGCTCATCTCTTGGATACTGCAGCAGCACCTTGGTCTCTTGCCCGTTTTCTAACAAGCGATGCACTTCTCTTTCGCCAAACGCTTCTCCTGCTAACTTAGCCAGTTTCGCTTGAGTTAACCCAAGTTGCTGACCATATTGATTCAACACCAATCGAACTTGCGGTAAACCATCCTGACCATCGTCGTAGACATCCGATACGCCTTTCAACGAAGCCAAAGTATCCGCTAGCTCCTCGCTAACTAGAGAAGCAAGCTCACGATCATTGGAAGAGATCGTTAAGAATGTTCCACCAGCAGGCTCCTCTGCCGCACTGAACTTAACCGAATAAGCGCCTTCTATTTGGCCTGTGTTTTCTCTCCATCGCTTCAATAATAAATTACCCTGCAATGAGCTTAAGGATTCGTTGGTGAGCTCAGCTGTGACTTCAATTTCGCCATAGCCATCAGACCAGGCAAGTAGGTTAACAACAGGCTTTTCTTGTAATGGGTAATCGTCCATCAAACCTTTTTCAACTTGTGTCATTGCTTGCTCTACTTGCAACAAGGCTTGGCGCTGTAAAGGCAACGGCGCGCCATCTTCCAGTTCAATAATCGCAGTGATGTAACGCCCCGGAATTTCAGGAAACAACGCACTTCGAATCGCACCGTTAGACCACATACCATAAGCCAGTGAGATAACCGCCACAAACCCAAGCAGAGACGCAACTTTGTAACCAAGTGCAAACTCCAATACTGGCTTGTAGATGTTGAGATTAACCCACTGCAACCCGCCTTGAGCAGCATTCTGAACCTTGGCGAACAAACCCGTTGATGGCTTTTTCACAGAAAGCAGAGCCAAGTGTGACGGCAAAATAAACTTGCTTTCGATAAGCGAGAATATCAGTGCAAAAATCACCACAGCCGAAAACCCAGCCAGCACTTTGGCTAGCTCGTTATTAATCCATAACATTGGAGAAAACGCAGCGATGGTTGTGAGCACACCAAACACGGTAGCCACTGATACTGAATTAACGCCCTGCCAAGCGGCTGTCTTTCCGTTTATATTAGAGGGGCCGTTTATATTAGAAGAATAGCCGACGTTCCCCGTCCGTTTTTCATGTATCGCTTCACCTACAACAACCGCATCGTCCACTAGCACACCGAGAACCAAAATAAAGCCAAATAGAGTGATGTCGTTGATGCTGTAGTTGAACAACTGCATTGCTGCCAACGTTCCAGTCAGCGCAATTGGAATACCCATTGCGACCCAAAAGGCGAGCCTAATTTCAAGAAAGATCCCAAGTAGAACTACGACGATCAATAACCCTTGCCATGCATTCTCACTCAAACGAAATAGCTGCTCTTCAATGTAAGGTGCCATGTCGGCCATGGTATTCAACTCAATATCCGATGGTAGAATCGCGCGTTGGGCATCGAGCGTTTCACTGATCGCTTCACTGACTTTGAGTAGGTTGTCGGTTTGGCTCGTACTGACCAATAATGCGATGGCGTTAGAGCCATTGTTACGCACGATAGAACCACTGTATTGGTAACCACGACTTAACTTGGCGATGTCTCCCAGCAGTATTTTTCCGTTGCTTCCTGAAATTACAACAAGTTGGTTCAACTTCTGTAGATCATCGGCGTATCCGTCACCACGAATCACCATTCGACCTTTGTCACTAATCAGCTCACCGCTTCGAGTCTCAAGCGAACGCTGCTCAACGAGCTCTGCGAGATTTTCTAAGCTCAACCCCAACGCTTTCAGTTGGTCAGGATCTGGCTCGATAACCAATTGAGATGTGCGAGTTCCCCAGTTTGATACCTTCGAGATACGCGGATTCTTCTTCAGTGCTTGTTCAAGTTGCTTAGCGATAGGTTGCAGCTCGTCATCGGTTCTTGGCCCCGACACCACCACAAATGCCGCCAAATTAGTAAATTCGTTTCGCACAACTTGTGGCCTGTCCGCTTGCACGGGAAAACCATTGATCGCGTTGACTTGATTGCGAATGTCGTCCAGAAGCTTGTCTAAATCTGTGCTACTGGTTTTACGAACCATGACCTGAGAAATCCCAGCACTCGACTGACTGGTGATCTGTTTGATGCCTGCAATGCCACTGATTGACTCTTCGATTCGCTGCGTAACACTCTCATCGATCTGTTGCGCGGTACCGCCAGGGTAAGTAACGCTAATACTAATGGAAGAGGGTGCGATTTGTGGAAACGACTCGACACGTAACTGCCCAAATGCCAGCACGCCACTAATAACAATCGCCATCATCAACAAATTAGCGGCGACTGGATTGTTAATAAACCATTTGGTCACCCAACTCATTGGTTCGCCTCCTCAACCTGTTCATCATCAGATTTGCTTGCGATCATGGCTTCTGAATTATCATCTTGATAAAAGTTAGGCTCGACTTGCTTCCCAATTAACATCGATGAAAGCGGATATTGCACCACTCTGCGAACCTGTTCACTTTGCTGATTAAACCGAATATCAAGCACCTGATTACCTTGCCCAATCAGGGATACCGACTCTTTACGTAGACGATTATTGCTGTCTAACGTCCATACATATCCGTCTCGTGTCATCGCACTTAAAGGCACACTGACTACGTTATTCTTAAGCCCTAGATTAACCACAGCCTGAACCTGCTGATTTGGAAACAATCTTGGTTTGCTTTGATAAGGTGCCTCAACCGAAAGCACAACTTGTCTTTGGCGAGTGACCGAATCAACTTGCGGCGACACATAGCGCACCTTTGCAGGCCACTGATTCCCAGAACGATTCACCACTGTGATGCTTGGCTCAGTCAGAGCGGCTTGAACTTGTTGCCAATGCATTTCAGAAATAGGCAACTCGATATCAATCGAATCACTGGCAGCCAATTCAAAGGTCACTTGCCCCGCCTCTATCCACTCTCTCGGGCTGATATGGCGCTTCATGATCACTGCATCAAAGGGCGCAGTAATCACTGATTCTTCCAACAACTTCTGTGCGCTCAGGTAAGCCTGTTTTGCTTGTTTGAGATTAGCTTTCGCTGCAAGTAATTGAGGCTCTCTACGAGCAAAAGACGAACTCGTTTTCGGGTTCAGCATTTTTAACGCGACCGTTTGTTCGTGCTTAGCTTGCTTCAATTCCAATTCTGCTTGTTTCAATAAGCTCAACGCCTGAGCCAAGTTCGCATCAACTGCGCTAGTATCTAACCTGGCCAATACATCGCCTTTGTTAACCAAATTCCCCGGTTCAACGCTTTCATCTAGCCATTTTAATTGTGCGCTGCTGGATGCTTTCAACTGCACAGGCCAACGCGCAGCAGTTACACCTAATATCGTTAGCGTCGATTGATGCTGTAATGGTGTCACCTCTAACACTGAAACTGGGGCAAGGACGGCTTCTTTCTTCACTGGCTGGGTAGCTTCAGGTTCCAATTCATCAACGACAACCAACGCGATAAAGATGACTGCGCAACCGACTAATACAGAAAGTGGCTTTTTAAATTTCATGAGGTATCTCCTTGGTAACCTGTTGAGTGGCGGTGTGATTAAGGCGCTGACTGATTTCAGTGAGACGAGAAAGGGTTTGTAGCGTGATTGGTAGCATCACTGCGGTTTCAACAAACTCCAGTGAATAGGTAACGATAGAAAAGACCTGCCCTGCGGTCGGCTCTGTAAGCTGACCCACCATCCATAAGTTGCCGATGACCGCGCCAAACAACACGATAAAAATCAGCCCATAGACAACAGCTTCGGTATCAGACAGCTTGATTTCACACTGCTTTAGGCGCTCAAAGTGCCAACGAAGTGCAGATAAACGAACGCCGCTCAGCAATTTCACCTGCTGCTCTACTTGATCGTTAAATTGGCCGTTAAGCCGAGTAAAGGTTCGGTGGAACACACCATAGATAACCAGCATCGACAGCCCTGCAAACAACATGCAAAGCGCCAATGAGAAGTGAAACGTTGAGAGGATAACCACCGTCGCGACCAACTGAACCACCGCCGTCATCAAAGTAGGCAAATCATCTTCTAGAAAATCAACCAGCTCACGAGACATGGTTAGCCGAGCGTCTTTGGTTGATACAGATAAGCCACGCAGGTTGCACTCCACGATATTCGCCAGTTTTACACGAATCGCACCATACACACGGGTATCGTAAAAACGACGAACGACACTGATGATCACCAGTACAAAAAGAATCAGTGCCAACATCATCAAAGGCTGAAAGCTTTTGTTTAATACTCCGTCGATGGCGTAACCAATAAACAACGGCAGCAGAATAAGCATCACGTTTTCAGCCAATACCATTAACCAAGTCGCAGCAACCTTTAATGGATTAAGCCGAATAATCGTCAGCAGAGAGATGGGATATTTGAATAGCATTATTGAGCCCATAAATGAATATGGCGCCAGTATTACCAATCCGACATGGAAAAAAGTGTCCCAGATTGCTGTATTATCAATTTAGGCAATCGACGGATTCGCTGTTGACCACTAAAAAGCGAGATCGGTTACCTTTTGTTTACCTCGCCACCCTTACTCTCCTTGATAAGAAAAATGAACAACAAGGAAAGAGCATGAAATTATTCGCTTCATTACTCACGACAGTCGGTATTACTGGTCTTGTCTGGGGGGTATTACATATTCAACCTGCAATTGCGGATGCATCGACAGAGCAGCCAATCGCTGAGTTATCAACGAACAAGTCATCAATCGACAAACAGCCAAAAAACAAGTCCGTAGAGGTCAAACAACAGGCGACTGCAAACACGACTTTTCTGCAAGGTTTGAGCAAGACGATTCCATTAGAGGATGTTCCTGAGTTATGGGTGGATTTCTATCAGAGCCTCGAAGTCAATGACAAAGAGGGCGCACAACAACAAGTCATCGTGATCTATCAAGACATCAGCTTAAATTTCAGCGAAGCAACAATCACGATTGGCTTCCCAACTCAGCAATCAAAATTAAATAAAAACAAACCCTTAATTAAGATCCCAAGCAAAGCCAAAGGCACGCTTCTACTAGGTAAAGGCGAACATACCGAACAGGAATTAGCACAAGCTTGGGAAGGTATCGCGATATTAAAAGAAGTGGACATGATTATAGAGCACCACCAACTCAATCAGCATGGGTTGCCAGATTCTAGCGAGTTATACGTCTATTATAAGAACAACCAGTAAAGGATTTAGTTATGGATTTCACTTTGGATAGCATTGGGAGCTTTCTCTCTCAAACATTCACAGAAACAAGCATCATCCTTACCGAGACTTGGGTCGATGACAACTTTCTACTGCTTGCTCTGGCTCTGTTTATCTTTGAGCTTATCCGCTATGCCTTTAAGAAAAAGCTCAGCTGGAACATGTTGGGAGACAGCGCGACCAACTTAGTCACCTTATTCTTCTTATTGGTTACCGTTTTCTTTGTCGGGTTAGCCTATGTCGGTGCTTTTGTTTACGCCTACGAAAATTTCAGCCTAACTCAGCTACCAATATCTGGTTGGACGATTCTAGGTTGTTTGATCTTGGCCGATCTCGCGTACTACTGGGAACACAGATTTTTGCACAGTAATGGTTTAGCTTGGGGAACACACTCGGTTCACCATAGCTCACCTTACTTTAATATCTCGGTCGCCTATCGCTTTGGGCCTTTAGATTGGTTCTTCCCGTTCTTCTTTCACTTGCCGTTAATTCTGCTGGGTTTCAATCCGTTTGTGGTTCTGATGTGTGAAACCTTTGTTCAACTGTTTCAAACACTGCTGCACACTGAAACCGTTAAACGCTTGCCTCGTCCTGTTGAAGCGGTCTTTAATACGCCTTCACACCACAGAGTGCATCACGCGACTAACAAGCAGTATCTTGATAAGAACTACGCTGGGATCTTTATCATTTGGGATCGTATGTTCGGCACCTTCGCCAAAGAAGAGGAAGAAGTCAGATATGGCGTATTCCCGAGAATCAACTCTGTGAACCCATTTAAGGTATATTTCCACGGCTACGTTAAACTGTGCCAACAATTATGGCACGCGCCAAATTGGAACTACCGACTACAACTTCTTATTCAGCCGCCTATCTGGGCTTGGAAAAGAGAACGAGAAACAAAGTAAGGACACTTATGAGTATTAACGCCCTGTTGATTGAAGACGACAGCGACTTGGCAGAAGCCATTGCAGACTATATGGAACTCGATGGGTTCGAATTCGATTTTGCTTACAATGGCAGCGCGGGTCTAAATCTCGCTTTAGAGGGGCGTTATGACATCATCTTAACGGACATCAACATGCCCAAGATGGATGGGCTTGATGTCTGTCAATCTCTTAGGAAGCAAGGCGTGACCACTCCGATTCTAATGTTAACCGCAAGAGACACGTTAGAAGACAAGATCGCGGGGTTCGAGGTCGGTTCGGATGACTATCTAGTGAAGCCTTTTGCGATGGAAGAACTCAAAGTACGGTTGATGGCACTAGTGCGCCGCGCTCAAGGCTCCGTGACGTCATTATCTGTGGTAGACCTCAAGCTGGACTTAGATAAGCATCAAGCCATTAGAGACGGCAAGCTATTGAAGCTCTCTCCGGTATGTTGGCGAATGCTCGTGATGTTAGTGCGAAACAGCCCTAACGTGGTGAGCAAAGCCAAGCTTGAAGAAGCATGGGAAGACGAAATGCCAAGCTCTGATAGCATGAAAGCGCACCTGTTTAAGCTTCGACAAGTGGTTGATGCGCCCTTTGACTCAAAGTTAATCCACACGGTTCATGGCATTGGTGTTGTCTTGCATGAGGAACCATCATGAAACACGCGGACATGAATCGAGTCAGTATTAAGCGCGATATCTACCTCTACTTATTTGGCATCGTCGTATTACTCACAGCCATCTACAGCTTGATGGTATCTCAGAGCTATCATATTGGTCTCAATGAATCGGCAAAATATGGATTTCTGTATGAGTTGGAAGTGGCAGAGCAGCAATACATCGAAACAGGGCAACTGCCAGACTACCAAAACCCAACATTCCAAGCCTTTCTAAGTTATTCAGATCTGCCCGTTAAGTTTCAACAAGCTTTTGATTGGAAAGCGTTTGATAACGACGCTATTTATGATCATTACCAGCCATCGCCTAACAATGAGTTAGGGCAATACCTCTATGCAGCCAAGCATCAAGTTTCTGGTAAAGACGAAGCCTTGTACATCATTTCTGAGTACGATGAAGCCATCTACTTGAATCTATTCGAGCTGAACCCACCTGATTCCGTCAACCAAATAAACAATGCTTTTATCGCCATCGGTGCCCTTTTACTCTTGGTATTTTTGATCATTCGCCTTTTGATACATCGAGTCACCAAACCGATTATTACGCTATCAAAATGGTCTGAATCTCTGGATGTGGACAACACTGAAGGTCTGACTCAATTTCGCTATAAAGAAATCGACCAGTTAGCTTCCCAACTAATTAAAAGCGTGCACGGTGAACGACAGGCCAATGAGCGCGAGAGCTTTTTCTTAAGAGCCGCGAGCCACGAACTAAGAACACCGATTGCCACTATTTCAGCCAGTGGCGATATGCTGGTTCGGTTGTCTGAAACTATCCCTAACAGCGGCCAACGAGCAGTCGCACGAATCCAACGTTCGGCCACTAACATGAAAGCCTTGGTAACGACTCTGTTGTGGATGAGTCGTAATAGCGAAATGGAAACCAACTATGAGCTAATCAAGCTGACTCCCCTGCTCAACAACATCATCGAAAGCCAACGTTACCTTCTCAAAAACAAAGAAGTAGAAATCCACACCAAGGTCGATCAAGGCGAACACTCCCTTCCCCGCGAGTTAACAGAGGTTGTGCTCACCAACTTAGTCCGAAATGCATTTCAACATGGTGGCAGCGGAGATATCAGTATCACGCTATCAGAGACTCTGTTTGAGGTAACCAACCGTTTGGAAGATGAAAACCTAACAAACGACTCTGAACAACAAACCTCTTTTGGTATCGGCCTAGAGCTCATCGATCGCGTGTGTCAGAACCAAGGTTGGCAGTTTACTCATCAAGTTCACAACAATGAGTTCATCGTCAAAGTCATGCTATAGCGATTTTCTAAATGGTTATTGGATGGTGACCAAAAGTTTACCCTCACTTGGTTATGCTAGTCGCACAATCTAGTTAGGAGTTATTTTATGGGTACTTGGATTTTAGAAACACTGTTATGGGCTGCGGTAACCGTGGCGGTTTGTGTCGCGATTTGGGGGCTGTACTTACCTAATATATTGATCGCATTAGGTGTGTCGGTAGCGGTATCACTGTTATTGGGGAATAGCTGGAGAAGCTAGAATTTAGGCAAGAAGACAATGAGCAAAACGAGGTGTGCACCGACACACCCGACAGCACCTAAGTTACTAAGTTAGATTATTAGATGCTCACTGTCGGGAGCAGAGTTGAATTAGCTAGTCAGCGTATCTTCGAATACACCGAGCTCACGACCAAGCCAAGTCGCACGTACTGTGTGGTCTAGCGTTTCTTCGCCACCGGTTACTGGATGAATCAACACCGACATATCACCGCGCTCTTGCTCCAACCACTCAACAATGCCCGACTCTTTGTTCGCAAAGTGAATCTCAAACATCGGCATCTTATGTGGGCCAACCAAACGCTGTATTAATGGGAAAGTCTCTAGCACATCTTTGCGTTCCGATAGAATTTTCTGACGCAGTGTTTCTGCCTGCTCTGCAAAGCGCAGAGGGAAATAGATATGACCGTGGTACATGGCACCATCCTTTAGAATTATGATGCGAACAGTTTAACCTGCTTTCTCTAGCAAGGACAGCCAACCAATGGCAGCCGAAGTATTAAACATCATGTAGAAGACTGATCTAGCTGAAATTTCTAGAACATTGCAACAAAAACGCCACACGTAATTTAAGTGTGGCGTTTATATTTTAGCTGTAAAATGCCTTAGCAAGAATTAGCGTTAGTAAATTGAATCAACATTCAAAGGGCTGTTCTTTGGTTTCTCTAGTTTTAACTGTTCAACCGCACTAAGACCTTTAGAGCTAATTCCACCACTATAAGACTTCGAGCCATCAGCATTAGTCATCGAGGTCTCTCCCACGTTCCAAGCAACAAAGAAATCACTTAAGTCATAGTTCGAAACGTAGGAGCTACATACCATCATTAAGTCGCCACCGGTTAGCCCAGTATCTTTGGCACTACAATAGTTTTCAACCGCATCACCCTCTGTATCACCTCGAGCTTTACGGTGCATAAGTTTGAACATGTTCCAGCCTTCATCTTCACCATACACATCAGATTGGCTTGCGCCGCGTGTATACCAATCATCAATTGCAAAGTTCGATTTTGCCCAGATTTTTAGCTGACCAAACATAACTAATCGTAAACCTGCATCACCATGTGACCACGCATGTTCATTATTAAGCTCTAGCCATTTAGGTGCTTTCTTAATATCCGATTTAATACGATCCATTTCAGGGTTTGCATTGCGCCCCTCTAACTCCTGCATATACAACGCAAGAAGGTTATTGGTCACTTCTGTACTACCAGCCGCTAGGAAAGGAGCTGATGCTAAGTTATGACCAACTTCATGCCACAACAACCAGTCGTTCACAGGGTTGGTTGGAATGTATGTCCGATTTGCGTTAAAGCTTGAATTCATCACTGGGTAACCAGAGTGAGCAGCACCAATCGAAATCTGCACGTCATTCACAAAACGATGGCGGAACGCCATCAGTTCTGGATAAGTGAACCTACGGTGTAAACCATCGTTTTGAATCTCATCACGCCCGTAGAAGTCACTAGCAGCGTCAGCGAATCGATTCATGTCCGAAGCAAACTGTCCTAAATCAGCGGATTCTATGTTCCTAACGGGCGTGGTATAGATAAATGAACCCGTGTCGACTTCTGCAATTGGTGCGTCTGCCGATTGAATAGTGTTAATCCACTGTCCCTCTTTCCACCAAGCAGCTTTTAACGCGCCCTCAATGCTAAACGAGACTTCACCAAGCTCTTTTACTTTCGGTTGAATGTAGATAAGGCCGCCATATGGCACCTTGAAGGTTAAGTTCGAACCGTCGTAAGCATAGTTAGTTTGCATACGCGGAGGGCGCTTCAAACTGGTTTCATGATTCGGCTTGCCTGTAAGGTCATCCGCTATCATCACAGTGATCGTTGCAGCGACACCATGACTAATCGTCACATCTTGTAGCTGAGGAGCCCATAAACCTGTCGATTGATTGTTCCCAGCCGAATACGTGACGCCCTTGCCATCTGTTTGGATAAGAACCGAACTTGACGAAGATGCACCTGAAGTTCGACCCGGATACATTGTGGTATCAACAACGATTTCATGATCCCAGAATGAGCGCCCCAACATAATGCGAGTCAGAGGTTTCTCCATGTAATTTAATGGATAGCTCGGATTCAACTGTCCCGATAACTCACCTTCGCCATATATCATTCCATTAGCGACTAACGACGCTTTTAGGTCAACAGGACACTGTGCTTCTAGTGTATCTGTTTGATGTAAGTCTTCGGTATAACAGTTAAGGAACTGAACAGCTTGCTTGAACCCCAACTCATCTTGTATGTCTGTTTCAAATCGGTATGCGTTGTCATTCCACATCCAAACAGACAGGTTATCAAACGCTTGATTCAATTCGCTGTTAGACAGACGCTTACCTTGAGTACCTTTCGTGCGATAGTAAATCTCGTGCTCGTAGAGCGCTGTAAAGTTAGAACCCAAGTTCGCTGCTTTCACCATACTGTCGACAATGGTTTTACTCACTTCATAGCGATCGAAATCGGCTCTATGATAAGCACCGCGAACAGTCACACCGTCTCCAGAACGAGTCTCTATACAGTTAAATTCGTATTCATACTCGTTCTTACAAAGCTCAGTGCCAACGAATGCCGACTGCAGTTCTTTGATCGCCGCTTCACGCTCTGCTACAGATTCAACAAAGATACGTGCGGATTTTGCCTCCATTACCGTTACACCAGACGCATCAAGCACTGGCTTCCCTTCAGCGTCTAACTTAGCAACCTCATAAGTCGGGATTTCAAACTTGATTTTGGATTCATCTTCAATCCACTCAACCGTACCATCTTGATTTACCGTGAACGGAGGCTCTCCTTGGTTATCTTGAAAACGCTCAAGAACCACCATTTCCTTTTCACTCTTCACGTGAAAATTTGGATACGGCGCTTGGCAGTAATAAGAGCTACCGCAGAAAGCTTGGTTTGTTGGCGTAACGTTTTCACCACCTAGAGATACACCCGCGGCGTCCGCTAAGCGTCCAATAGGTTCAGGGTTAGTCGTTTGAATCGCATCCATAAACAAGATATTGCCACCGTCATTAACATAGTTAATAAGAGCCGTAATATCGTCTTGGTTTAAGTTAGGGTTATCCAAGTCAGCAACAAACTGGTTAGTCATGCCATCTTGAACCAACTTAGGTGGGTATACCTGAAGGATCAAAATAGGCGTGGTGCTCGCATCCAAACCATCAAAGTCACCTGAACCGCGCTTTTCTACTGATGCAAAACCATACTGAGGACTAACAAAAAACGTGTACTGCTTACCCATTGTGGAGTGGTGATAAGCCGAATAAGCTTGGTCAATATTGGTGACTGCATTCATCCCAGCAATAGGCAGACCATTATTGAGCCACTCAAACAAGTTCGAGAAAAACGACCTCATGCTGCCTTGGTCATCATGCAGTAGGTTTTCGAACGTCGAAACAGTGCACTGTTGTTTGTTGCTATCGATATGCAATGTTCGATTGGCCCAATAATTTTCAGGGCATGACAGAATACTTGGATATAAGCCATTACCCATGAACACGACCTTACCTTTGCCTATCTCGCCTGCTGTAACGAATGGAAAACCATAAGTCGCGTTGTCTTCAGAGACTAAAGGAATCGGCGGCATCGAGATGCTTGGGTGTTGTGCGATGTAAGGCTTGCCTTCACGAGTCCAGGCCTGTTGCTCACCAAAGTAAAGCTCACGGTTTTTATCAGTTCTTGGCATCATCACAGGGAATGCTCTGTTCGATATATTCAGAGCTCGCATACCACGGGTATAACCCGTTGCACCGTAAAAGCTACCATTATCATTGAATACATGGAATGTGGTGACGTTGTGAAAGATTTGCTGCAGAGACTCTGTTACATACTGACCAGAATCCATAGATAAAACGGCAGGTTGACGAACATAATCCATAAACTGAGGCGTTTGGCGCAGCTGCTCATCGATTACTGCCGTTAACCCTTGGCTAAACTGACCAACAAACTCATTAGGAAGTTCAAAGTCTGTACCCTCTATTAATCCCCCATTTGGCAGAGTTAGGTTAATCAGTTCATTTATAACGTTAGGGTACTTTGAAAAGGTATCTTGGACTTCTTCAGATATCTCATAATGACTTAGATGATCAACCGCGTAGCGCTCTAGTAATGACTGGATATTCGCTTTCTCTACCACATTATTGGTCACATCAGACAATTGATAAGCAATCTGATTACCCGTAATGGAGCCAAACTCAAACGTATCAATACCAAAAGCGATTCTGTCACCCCACAGGTACTCAAAGATTCCCTCTTCATCCGTCACGCCCGTCGCGTTAGCCGAAAAGAAACTGATCCCAGAAATCGGCGTACCATTAGCATCTGTAAGCTTACTGCGAGTTAACACCTTACCTTCAACACTTGGCTTATAAGCATAGGTAGACTCCGCGTCTGCAGAAACAAAACCAGCGTTAAGGTTATTGTCCGCATTAGGGTCAACCGCAGGAACAACAGTTGTGTCTACGTGTGAACTAGGAGCCTTACCTACTTCATCGGTAGATTCTTCTTCTTTCGATGAAAAGTATGCATCGACAGCATCTTGATCATCAAGTTGCGAGAACACATCCTCAATATCAAAAGCATCCAGTTCTTTTAAACAGATAGCACTTTCTGTCTCACAAACATCAATTGATTCGAGTACTTTAGTAACGTTGTCTCCGTGTAATTCTGTCAACTCAAATGCCGCGTTAAGCCCATCATTTGAAATCGTGAACTCTGTTATCTCAGGGAAAGGAGCAGTGAAATCACCTAAAGTAAGGTGACCCAAGGTACAACTAAAACTCACGCCTTGTTTAACACTGAACGTTCCGTTTTCAAGATGAACGCCGTCACAGTACACATCTCCAGACACAAACGCCCCGCTCGACAACAGTGAACCGATGTAAGTTGTTGGGGGGATAATATCTGTAGGTGGAATAATGTCAGTCGGCGGAAGAATATCCGTTGGTGGAATGATGTCAGTCGGCGGAAGAATATCCGTTGGTGGAATGATGTCCGCTGGAGGCAATGTGTCAGGGGTGCCACCATAGGTTCGTGAATCGTCATTACATCCTGAAAGAGCCGTGGATATGATAGCCAGCGCAATTATGTTTTTTTTCATTGAGCGATGTTAATCGTAGTTTAAAATGGACCGCTATCTTATCGATTTACTCCACCTCGATGACTATTGTTTTTTGTCTTAACGATAAAAGCAACCACCAATAAGCAATTGAATTTTAAATAAAAAACAAATTTGAGATCCTTATTCCAACTGCGAAAAATTCCAGTACCTAATACAAAAAAATGCCATACCTCGTTAGAGATACAGCATTTCAATTAGCCATTAACATTAAGACCGATAGGGTATATCTGCCCAAAAACACGTTCCAAAAAACTAAGGCTTAAGCTTTAAAACTCGGTCAATGTCTTCTGCAGAGTGGCGCTCGGGGACTTGCTCCCACTCTTCACCGAATGAACGGTTCACTACTCGACCTCGTTGGAAACCTTCGCGCGCTTCTAGTTGCTTCGCCCAGCGCACAACGTTGGTGTAAGACTCAACTTGTAGGAACTCAGCGGCATCGTAGATTTTTCCTAGTACAAGGTTGCCATACCAAGGCCAAATTGCGATATCAGCGATGCTTAGCTCTTCGCCCGCCACAAAAGTGCTATTTGCAAGTTGCTTGTCTAGCACGTCTAGTTGACGCTTCGCTTCCATCGCAAAACGGTTAATTGGGTACTCTTGCTTTTCATCAGCGTAAGCGTAGAAGTGACCAAAGCCACCACCTAGGAATGGTGCTGAACCTTGAGCCCAGAACAACCAATTAATGGTTTGTGTTCTCGCTGCCCCTTCTTTTGGCAAGAAGTGACCAAACTTTTCAGCTAAGTGCATCAAGATAGATGCCGATTCGAAAACATTCACATCTTCAGCACCAGACTTATCAACGAGTGCTGGTATTTTGGAATTTGGATTAACCCTCACAAAACCAGAAGAGAACTGTTCAGCTTCACCAATGTTAATCAAATACGCATCATATTCAGCTTCTTTAACACCTGCCGCTAACAACTCTTCCAGCAAGATAGTGACTTTTTGACCGTTCGGTGTACCAAGAGAATACAATTGAAAAGCATGGTCACCAACAGGAAGCTCTTTATCAAAGCGAGCGCCAGATTCAGGACTATTGATATTTGCCCACTTGTTACCACCATCAGTATCGTTAACCCAAACTTTTGGCGGTGTGTATTGTTCTGACATGATATTTCCTTATTAATATAGGTTAGCTTTAACTGATATTAGGTCACGCTCCCTTGGTTAAAACCCCTAAATACAATTTCTTTTCAAACTGTTAAGCATGGCTTATTCCAGAAAGAAATAACCTGCTTTATGAGATAGCACACGTAAAAGATAAGTGTCCAATCAAACCTAAGCCACATAACGGTTAGTACGAAACATGATTTAGTCACGACATGCCTACAGGTCAAAGAAAGCTGTGATAAAATCGGGAGATTACAATTGATAAGGATTTGGCAATGTCTTCTGATTACACAGGCTCGAGTGCAGCGTACGCTCGCCAAGAGAAAGGCTACCGTGAAAAAGCACTGAAACTGTACCCATGGGTTTGTGGTAAGTGCGCGCGTGAATTTGTTTACTCGAACTTAAGAGAGCTGACCGTTCACCACGTCGATCACGACCATACAAACAACCCTGAAGACGGAAGTAACTGGGAACTATTGTGCCTTTACTGTCACGATCATGAACACTCAAAATACACAGACCATGACCGTTATGGCGTTGATGCCAAGGCTCGTTTAGACGACCACCAATCAGCGACCCACAACCCTTTCGCAGATCTTGCGAAGTTGATGAAGAAATAACTTTCGACTAAAAGTTCGGGTTCGTAGCGAATGAGCGAAAAAGCAGAAAATACAAAAAGAAGAATTATTGAGGCGGCCTTTGACATCACTTTGAATGAAGGCTTTGATGCTGCAACATTTACCCGCCTGTCTAAACAAGCGGTTATTTCACGTAGTGGCATTAATACACACTTCAAGCGTAAAGAAGATCTCGCTCTAGAGTTAGTATCAAAGTATGTAGAGATCATCAAACAACCACTCAAATTTGAATCACCTGAGGCGTTCTATCAATCTTGGACTGAGGCGTTCGACAACAATCCAAGGTTTAAGAAAGCAATCCTAACTGCGGGTCCAATAATACCTAAGCTCGATGGTGTTAAAGGCCTATTTGATTCAATAAAAGGTGATGAGCAAGAGGTTAAAAGTTGTGTTTACAAATGTGTCGGCTACGCCGTAATTCACGCGTAAGATTGCGTTTGGACTAGAAAAACCATCTAGTTCAAACCTTTATACAAACTCCCTATCCTACTCAAAGCACCAAATAAGCCACTAATTCAGTGGCCTATTTTCAAATCAATTAAATCAACATTTGTTTAAGATGATTTTGGGTAGTTGGGTCACATTGAATATCGCGATACTGATCTTTAGTTTGTAGAATTTCGTCAATCGACCGTATGAAGGCATCAACGACTTCTGGATCAAAGTGGCGCCCGGATTCTGACTTTATCAATGCTATCGCTTTCTCATCACTCCATGCTTCTTTGTATGGCCTAACGGTGGTCAATGCATCAAATACGTCAGCTATTGCAATGATTCGTGCTGATAAAGGGATTTGTTCGCCCATTAAATTGTAAGGATAGCCGGACCCATCCCATTTCTCATGGTGTGCTATCGATATATCCTTAGCCATGATCAACAAAGGGCTACTATGTTCTCCGATAATCTTCTCACCAAATATAGGATGCGCTTTCATAACATCCCACTCTTGCGTGGTTAGTTTGCCTGGCTTATGTAATATCTTATCTGGAATCCCTATCTTACCGATATCGTGCATTGGCGCAGCAGTGAATAAGTTTTCACACCATTGCTTTGTACAACCATAATTGACCGCGACAATTTTTGCGTAATGACTCATTCGAACCACGTGCATCCCGGTATCATTATCTTTAAATTCAGCTGCATTACCCAACCGTTCAATCAAACTTCGATTTAACGCAATTTGTTTGCCCGTCACTTTTCTAACAATGATCAACGTAAAACCAAGGCTCAAAATAACAAAAGCACTCATACCGGATGTAATGATTATCAAAGCCCACTGAAAGTCGTTATGCTCAGTTAATGCCTCCTCAACATCAATCTTCGCAATAAAATTAGCTTGAAAAGTACTTTGCTTACTTGCAACAACAAAGACCTGAGCTCCTTGGTAATCTGTAGTACGCTCCATATCACTAATGTCACCGTTATTCGGCGGCTGTGAAATAGTGATAACTCCGTCTTTCTTATTACCTAGACAATTCTCTTTCTTACAACGCGATATCACAGTGCCCGACGCATCAACTGCGAGCATCTCGCCCGTATTTTGAAAATATTTTTTGTAATCATCAGGGAAAAACAACTCATCGGTCAGTATCTCACTGACAATGACACCAACGATCTCTCCAGATTTCTGTTTAACAATTGGAGTAGAAAAAAACAGATTTCCTTTGTAGTCTTGCTCAGTGTGATCGTAATAAGCACCTATCGAGAATATTGATGCTCGCCCCCTAAGAGCTTCGAGAAAATACGGATATATATCTACATTAAATTCATCATAGACAACGCTATCCCCATAGTGAGTCAACACTGAACCTTTGGTATTTAATACCGCAAATGCATTGTTTCCCCCAATATGTAAGTTTGCATACCGCTTGAAGACTTGAATTAGACGATCCTGGTTATTTTTTATTGATGCGTTTACTTGTTCATTTCGCGTAATCATCAGCTCATCAAACACGTTTACAAATTCGTCGGTTGAAGTGATGAAATCAAAAGTGCTTTTCATCAAATTAACTTTGTTTTCAACACCTTCTTGGTAGCTACGAACCACACTATTAAGGTCACTTCTCGTTCTTTCGATTGCATAACTTCTACTAGAATCAATCAATAAATAACTTACAGCCGTTGCAATCATGACAAAAAATATGATGGAGATTAGAAATGAATAGAGAAACTTATTTGAGTTGATATCAAAGCTCGATAGCTTTGCATCGGATTTCTTTAGAGCCGCATAAAAAACGCCCGATAAAAGAAAGATAACAAGTACAAAAACAACCGCATAGTATCCAATGTGGAAACGGTCATCCGTTAAAGGCTCATCATCAGAGATATAAAGATGCACTGTACCTATGACCAATCCGTCATAAACAATATCAGTGTTGGCGTAATCCGAATACAAACGTACATTTTCATCGATAGAACGATTGAAATAGGCGTTGTTTTCGCTCCTGAAGTACGTCAATGCACTCTTCCCGCTTACAACATCTTTTATATCGAGTGCATTGATCGATTCGTTGTGAGTAATAATCGATTCAACTGTCACCCGCAGGTTTTTTGCATCCAAATTGTATAAATGAGGAGCGACTAAATCCGATATTTTCGCAGCTATTTTTAACGGTGTGTTTCTTGCTTTTAAATGGCCATTTGAATCCTGAATTGTCGCTAAGAAAATCAAATAAAAGCTTAAGATGCTCATTAAACCAATGAGCAAGTGTGTCGTTTTCAACCTGCTCATTCGGATTCTCCTAACTTTTTATACTTATCAAATAATTCTGTGATGTAACCTTGAGATCGTAGAAGCTTGATTGCCTCATTAATCTTAGGAAGAGACCCCTCATTCACTTTTGTTAATCTAATTCTTAAGTCAAAATACTTCATTGGCTTTGTGATCCCAATGAGTTGCTCGTTGATCTCTTTAGCTTCTGCGATGACTAGGGGCATAAACATATAGTCACAACGGTCCATTTCGATCATCTTTGTTGAATTATTTTCTGTAATACTGTCTTTGTCTGAACCCCCAATGTTTACGTCATAAAACCCCAAAACAGAACAAGAAGTCAGTGTTTTAAACGCACTCAACGTATTGGGTGGAGATTCAAAGTGAGAACGCCGATAGATAACCACTTCAGACGTTCGATACAGCGGAATGCTGTACACACTATTCTCAAGCTCAAGAAGTTCGGTTCGCCATTCTTTCGCTATCCCAGGTTCAACATCTATCTTCTGGTATTTCATCAGGTGTCGAACCCGCGACTGTGGGTAGAAATGATACTTGAAGCGGATTCCCGTCATCTCTCCAATTTCATTCAAAAGATCAATATAGACACCCTTCTCAGGGGCTCCGAACTTCGGTTTGACAAAATAGGGGTACCTATCTTCATTCATTAAGGCAACATTGAGTACATCAACGTCGCTATTCGCCTGTATTTGTGCGTGTACCTTTATAGAGAAAATAAAACTCATAGAGATAACGACTGCTTGCCATACTAATTTCAAGTTTTGATCTCCTGTTCATTCTCTACCACTCAACTCAGACAAAACAAACAGCCATGTTTGATGATAAAATCAACATATTTATAATGACCATTGTAATACTGACAATATTTTATAATAATATAATGCACACCGATTAGTTCAATTAACTCAATAGTTCTTGTTGATATCTTGACAAGCCAAACAAAAACAAAATAAAAAAGGACAGCGTCCGTGAAAGTAGTATACATCCTCTTGATAATTTTATTTGTAGCTGTTAAAGCGCCAGCACAAACCCATTTAGATGAATCACTCGTCATGAAAATACGTTTTGAAAGTAGAGATGTAACTTACGACTACACAATGGACGAACTAACAAAAATAGCCCCAAACCAACTCTCGACACCACTGCCTTGGCGAAAAGAGAAACGAGCTTACCAAGGAGTCTACCTGGAAGATTTGCTCAAACATCATGAACCATCTCTGAACATACGTTGTATTGAGATCGTCTCTGCAAATGGATACAAAGCGACATTTACTCAAGACAGTCTTGCCAACACACACTTTTTTTTAGCGTATCAAGACGAAGGACAACCAATACCCATTAGGCAAAAAGGGCCTGTTATTGTGATCCGTGATTTAAACAACCTCAACGACCAAGCTATGCGAAATCTGTCACTTGCTTACCACCTAGTCTGGTTTGCCAATGAAATTGTTGTTTTTGAAGAGTGAGGAAAAAGCAGTGAAACATGACAAAGTCAAAAGAAGCTTGGCATTAGCAATCTTCTTCACCTTATTACTGTTCGTTACGTTGAGAATCAATGAAGCACACTCTGAACATGACCGTGAAACCGTAAAATATATCGAGTTGATCAAAGCTTCTTATTGGGCTTCTTGGCGATTTGGAAGAGAAGTTCATGAACTGGAAATGGAAGTGTCAGACACAATATACAATGATGTGGATTCGCCTCAAAAAATAAAAAATAGGATTGATTTCCTTATTGTTAACTACGAGTTCTTGACTACAGACGCCAATGTATTCAAAAAATTTCAAGGTTATGCAAAGGACTCGATTGCTAATCACATTGAACAATTAGACCACCATTACAACACGCTTTTGTCGCAAGATAATTGGCGACAACATTTACCTGAAATTTTAGGTACGGTCTCCAACATAAAGATTCTTTATGATGACGTGGTGTTGTACGAACTCAAGGGCTATGATCTCTCTGAATTTGTGAATGTGATAAATGAGGATCGAAAAAGCCTGTTGTATGCGATATATATGGCGATTATTGGCGCTGCGATAACAATTCCAGCCATCACTTATTTAACTCGTCGTCTCAAAGAAAAATCACTTAATCTTGAAACCGACTACCTTACTGGGCTTAAAAACCGGAAATACTGTTTAACTGCACTAAAAAGACATATAGAAAAAGGTGAGCCTCTTGGCTTTTGCTTTTTAGATTTAAATGGGTTTAAAGAAGTTAATGATACTTTGGGACACGATGCAGGGGATCAGCTTCTCAAAATCATTGCTAGGCGAGTGCAAAAATCGATAAAAAGTTCTGATACTTTTGCACGACTCGGAGGTGATGAGTTTGGTTTGATCATTGTTAATTTTGAGCATCATGCAGACATTGAAGTTGCACTAACTCGGATAATGGGAATGATAAGTCAACCGATTGATCTCGAAGGAAACATAATCCAAGTTGGGTGTTCCGCAGGTATTTCCATCTATCAACAAAAACACTTCTTATCAGAAAAAGAGCTCATGTCTGCTGCTGATTCTGCGATGTATGAAGCAAAATCGAATAAGCACAATCAACTCAACAATTATGAATTTTATCAAAGTTAAACAACGTTTTTACTTGTCTATACTCTGACTTTAGAGCGATTGAATATTGCAAATATTTTCACTTTACATCTGCGCCCAATTTCCAATCAAGGGTGGCGGTTGGTTTATAGTTTGGCAAACGGTCTTCCTTAACCGATACATAAGCAAGAATATTGGAAGTACTAAATCGCCTAGTTACAATCCACCAAATCAAGAACGGGTTTAGCATCTACTGGATCACCAATTCTTGACTCATATCTTAAATAACATGAATCATTCACAAGGTTGCCATCTAGCATATTGTTAGGGAAGGCTATTTCCACATAATAAGAATTGCTGATGTTATTATTAGGTTGTACGTCTGTCAGAACAAAATCGCCTGAACCATCAACTTCAATACCTTCGACCAAAACGGACAACGTTTTAACATCCGCAGGGGCATATCCGTACCAAAAAGTGCAATCACCACAACCTGGTATAATTGCCGCGGCCGAAACCCCTTTAGTTATAAGGTTTCCTTCTGCGTTGGCAACTAGCATTTTTCCATAAGATAAGTTGATTGCAGACTCAAGAGCTCCTTTTAACCCCTTTAACGACGCATTTTTTGCATCACTCTGAAAATTCAAAAAGCGAGGAGCAGCAGTCACTGCCAACACCCCAAGGATAACTATCACTACTACAAGTTCAACCAAGGTAAAACCTTTGTTTTTATACATACTATTAACCTTTCTACTATTAATTTTTCAATGGTATATTTACTCTCGAAGCTTTTTGATAAGGGCCATAGTCGAACTTCAACTCGATCAAATTCGACTGTTTTACTTGATCTCGAGTTGTATGTTCTTATCAATGTAGTTAACCGCATTCTTCAAGTGTTTTTGAATAACTGGTTGATAAATACCAAACCACATAATTTGAAATCACTCCGCGCCACATTGATTGTTTTAATATGAATCCATTCAGCCATTAAGACACAACAAAGCGAATACAATAAAAACGAGCAATATCAATAGACCTTGTACTTCATTATTGAACACTAGCGACTACTCCAACTACAATAATCCATTTAATAATCATTGCTTTACGTATCTATCCGACGTAAGCACACAACCAAAAAAGGACGCCGTCCTTTTTCTGGCCGTAATAAACGTTCGATGAACGATTAGTCAAACACATATTATTTCAATAATGCAATTTTAGGTAACGTACTCAAATTCTGTTTTTTTGAGCTCAGGCAGGATCAAAAAAGCCTTCCGAAGAAGGCTTTTTAAGAATCAAATCGAATTACGCTGCCGCTTGCTTGCGAGACTCTTCTACCTGCTTAGCACGCTTTTTAAGCGTCAACTTATCGCGGTATGCAAACCAAACGTAAGTCACTACGACCAAGAAGAAAAGGTATGACAATGAGAAAATGAACGGCGATTGAATGATATCGTTTGAGATACCCCAAGAAACACCGATAACGGTCACTGCAATTTTTGCAAAAAAGCCACACATCAATAGCATTAATGCCAACTGTGGGAAACGCGTACTGCGAAATGCAAGCCAGTAACAACTACCAACTGCTAACGCCGCAATATAGAAGCCGAATAGGAAAGAGTGAATATGGTCAGCTGCCGCTACACCACCAGAAATTGACATCAATAAAATTAAAAACAGTTTCATAATACTCGCCTCACCATAGGTTGGAAACGCATCCTTTCAAATTTGGAATCTCAGTTTGCGTGCTATTTTCCCACTTTTTTTCGGCAACACAACCCCTCAAGTTGAACAAAATGTAAGCAAAGATGCTAACAAAAACCCAATTTAACAATCATTTAACATGTTGTTTTTTATAAACCTCCGTTAACCCTTGTCTCATATGAATAAAGCGTCATTTCGATTTGTTTTGTTACACAAAATTAACCTTGGAAAATATTTAAAATAATTCGTAACTCTGTGATATCCGCACGGGATACGTGGACAATCTGAAATGTGTATCGAAGAACCCCTTAAAAAATAAGCCCGCCACGCTAAAAAGAACAAAATAGAAAGGTATTGAAAACAACTTACAAACCAACAAAAAACAACCCATTAACAACTTTGGGTTTATTTACCAAAAATGGAAAAAGAGATTCCAATCACATTTTTATTGGTTATAATCCGCGCTCTTTTGCGTTGTCTGTTGATAAACGCAAACTAATTTTGAAGAAACAATCACAATAACCCGTCTTTAGTTAAGTGGCTCACCACTGACCAACGACAAAACTGAGAATAAAAATGAGCAAGATTGATAAAGCATCACGTATCCTGCTAGCAGGCTTCTGTATCAACCTTTGTCTTGGCATCCTGTATGCTTGGAGTGTATTTAACAAGGCGCTAGTTACTGAAGCTGGTTGGAGTGCTGCTGAAGCATCTTCACCTTACGCTATTGCAACTATCACATTCTCTGTTTGTCTTCTTGTTGCAGGCATCCTACAAGACCGTATGGGTCCACGTAAGATCCTTATTCTTGGTACAGCGCTTACTGGCCTAGGTATGATTGCTTCTGGTTTCGCTACGACTCCTATGATGCTAAACCTAACGTTTGGCGTGATGACAGGTGCTGGTATCGGCTTCGGTTACGCATGTCTTTCTCCATCAGCAATGAAATGGTTCCATTCTTCTAAGAAAGGTATGGTTAACGGTCTAATCGCTGCAGGCTTCGGTCTTGCTGCTATTTACCTAGCACCACTAACTTCTGCGCTAATCGATAGCATGGGTATCCAAACAAGCTTTATGATTCTTGGTGTTGGTGTACTTGCAATCGCAGTACCTCTAGCGGCAACGATCAACAACCCACCAGCGGATTACACGCCAGCTGAGCCTAAAGTAAAAGAAGGCCAAGCACCTAAAGCGGTTAAGAAGACTGAAGACCTAACGTGGAAAGTAATGCTGAAGACTCCTCAGTTCTACTCTCTATGGATCATGTACGCATTTGCTGCTTCTGTTGGTCTTATGATCATCGGTAACATCACTACGATTGCTAGCGTTCAAGCGAACCTACCAAACGCGGTTTACCTAGCGTCTATCCTTGCTGTATTCAACTCAGGCGGTCGTGTTGCTGCAGGTATGCTTGCAGATAAAATCGGTGGCGTACGTACTCTACTTCTAGCGTTCATCCTTCAAGGCGCGAACATGGCTCTATTCGCTACGTTCAACTCTGAATTCACGCTAATCATTGGTACGGCTATCGCAGCTGTTGGTTACGGTACACTTCTAGCAGTATTCCCAACACTAACTGCGGAATTCTACGGCCTGAAAAACTACGGTACGAACTACGGCGTGCTTTACACGGCATGGGGTATCGGTGGTGCTATCGGTGCTGCGGTTGTTGGTTACTCAATGACGAATGGCGAAGGTTACGGCCTAGCTTACACAATCTCTGCTGCTATGATGGCCGTGTGTATTGTTCTAGCTATCGTGACTAAACCAATCTCAGAAGCGAAAGCAACAGAACTTAAGCAAGCAAGCGCTTAATTCAGTTCTCGATTGATTAAAAATAGAAAGAGCTTAACCTTAGGGTTAGGCTCTTTTTGTATCAAGCGACTAATCCATTGACGATAGAAACCACTCCTCAGCTCTCCCCTACTTATTATCTCGACAACTTCAATCGACTGATTGAACACGCTCAAACACTCTATCCCGATCTGCTGAGTGACGATGAATACCATTGGTTGTCTGAATACAAACGTCTTGCAGTCGCAAGCCAGTGTCTAATGATTCGTTTGCTTTCTCGCAAAGGCTGCTGGTTTCGAAGTGATAAGCTCGACTATGCTGAAATTCCAGATCTGAAAAACGCCCTACAAGAGCTAAACGCATCGAACTTCATTGCGTTAAGCCACCCTATCGAACAACATAACCTTGTCATTAGTGATCTCGAATTAGGATTGCATCTACTGACTAAACCAGAGCTGTTCAGCGCATTTCCATTTCTTATGAACAATAAGACAGCGAAGAAAGACGAACTCTTGGCTTTGCTCGATCACCAACCTTTTAATAAGTTCCGAAACTTGTCGTTCGATTGTATTTACGTTGTCAAATCTGAAGTTATTGATGTCTTGCTGCTACTGTTCTTTGCCAATACTTATCAAGACCTAAGCCAATTCGTTCTTAGCGATCTTGGACTCAACACCTTCGAAAACTACCCATTAAGCAAACAGCGCCGTTTCTTCTCCTCTAGAGAACAGCTCAATCAACTGCTCCAGATGCGCGATATTCAACGCTTGTATTCAGAAGGTGACCGCAAAGACGGTGAGTTTCTGGAGCTGCTTTTAAATTCGATTCCTGAAGAATCAGAACACAGAAGCATTACCAGAAAACGATCGCGTTTGATCAATGATATAGCTCGCGATCTAGAAAGGCTCAACCAAAACGATCAAGCTGTCTTTTGGTTCAAACAATCCGTACTTCCCCCAAGCAGAGAACGACTTGCACGCATCTATGACAAGCAAGATGAGCTAAACTCAATGTGTGACATCGTCACAAAAATGAAAGCGAATCCATCAGATGTATCAGAGCTGGAAGTCGCTATTAAGCTTGAAAACAGGCTACTACGGAAACAGGGCCACAAAGTTTCTCGAACCATAAAACCGAGCTGCAAAGAGATAAAACTGGAATTAGACCTCAGCCAAACGCGAGTTGAACTTGCGGTGAAGCAACACTTGGAAAACCAAGGTTGGGATGTCTACTTTTCTGAAAACAGTTTTCTGTGTGGCTTGTTTGGTTTGGCTTTCTGGGATGTCATTTTCGCAGACGTAGAAGGCGCCTTTATCAATCGCTACCAACATCGCCCTCTGGATCTGTACCATTCAAATTTCGTAGACAAGCGAGTTGAACAGATCGAGGCTGTGTTTCAAACCATATCCGAGCAAGGGCTAAACCAATTGCTGGATATCTACGACCAGAAATACGGTATCGCAAATCCATTCGTTCATTGGAACCATTTCCCTAAAGCACTCATTGAGCACAGTATGGAGGCTATTCCGAACGCCTTAATCGTCAAGCTATTCAAAGTGATATTGAGTGATCTAAAGCTATTTAGAAATGGGATGCCGGATTTGATTGCGTTCAAGGACGATGAATTTCATTGGATTGAGGTCAAAGGGCCCGGCGATAAATTGCAAGACAACCAATGGCGATGGATCAAAGAGTTCGAGCGATTATCTGTTCCATTCTCGGCTTGCTACGTCAATCATTAGATAGTTGCCTAGTCTCTAGTCTCTAGTCTCTAGTCTCTAGTCTCTAGTCTCTAGTCTCTAGTAAATAACTTACATCAATATCTTATCTATAAAATAGTCAGAACATGAGCTTTTTCAATCATTTTCGATATAATTAGAGAAAATGCCTAATCTTTAATACGTATGAATTTGAAAAAACTCTTCATTTTAGCTTTTGTTAGCGTCTTCTCAGGTTGTGCCGTCTACGCGGGGTTGAACTTCGATCAGCTCTTTGGTGAACAACAAGTCCGAGATCGCCAAGCGCCTATTCTTTCATCTCAAGCACAGCATTTCATTGACGAAGTCAAACCTATCATTGATAGCCGCTGTGTTGTTTGCCACGCTTGTTATGATGCACCTTGCCAGCTCAAAATGTCTTCAGTTGAAGGTATCGACCGAGGGGCGAGTAAAGCACTCGTTTATCAAGGCACCCGTTTAACCGCCTCAGCCCCTACCCGCCTGTTTGAAGACGCGATAACCACACAAGAGTGGCGTGATGCGGATTTTCATCCAGTGCTTAACGAACGTATGCAGAATTCAACGGCTAACCTTGATGCTGGGCTTGTTTCTCGTATGTTGATGCAAAAAGAAAACCACCCTCTTCCAAATCAAACGCAACTTGAAGGCTTCGACTTTTCAACCGATCGCGACCAACAGTGTCCGACCATTGAAGAGTACGCTCAATACGAAAGAGATTACCCGACGTGGGGAATGCCTTATGGCATGCCGAACTTAGATAAAACGGAATACGCGACTTTAATGAGCTGGTTGGAAAATGGCGCGTTAATGAATGACCATATTCCACTGAATGATGCGGAACAAGAGCTCGTTGAAATCTACGAGGGCTTTCTCAACAAGAGTGACAATAAAAGCCAACTTTCAGCACGTTATATCTATGAACATCTGTTTCTATCACACCTCTATTTCTCTGATTTAGCTCAGCCAACACGCTTCTTCACCTTGGTTCGTTCTGCGACGCCTCCTGGTGAAGCGATTCAACGCATCACGAGTCGTCGACCTTACGACGATCCAAAAGTGGATCGGGTTTATTATCGCCTGATTCCAGAGCAAGGCACCATCGTCCACAAAACACACATGCCTTTCGCATTAAATGAAGAACGCCTGAACAATTGGAACACATGGTTTGTGGATGCTCGTTACGCTGTCAAACAACTTCCTAGCTACGCGATTGACGTCGCGGCGAATCCAATGACTTCGTTTGAAGCTCTTCCGGTGAACTCGCGCTTCCATTTCATGCTGGACAATGCACAAAACACCATCATGGCCTTTATCAAGGGGCCGGTGTGTCGCGGGCAGCTCGCACTCAACGTGATCAATGATAGATTCTGGGTACTATTCATCGATCCTGATAAAGCGGATCTGCCTGAAATTAATCAGTTTTATGCCAACCAGAAGCAAAACCTAAAGCTGCCTAGTGAACTAGAAAGCAACACTGTCCCTGTCACAAACTGGGTGAGCTACGCGAAGCAGCAAGCTCGATACCTTAATGCGAAATCAGACTTCACCAATCAATGGTTTGATAGCGGAGTAAATCTAGACACAGATATCATTTGGGATGGCAATGGCACGAACCCTAATGCCGCGCTTACTATCTTTAGACACTTTGATAGCGCTTCAGTTGTTCAAGGTTTAGTTGGCCCACAACCCAAGACAGCGTGGATTCTTGATTACGCCCTTCTAGAACGTATCCATTACCTTCTCGTTGCTGGTTTTGATGTCTACGGTAACTTCGGCCACCAACTGATTACCCGCATGTTTATGGACTTCTTGCGCCTTGAGGGTGAGAGTAACTTCTTGACCCTTCTTCCAAAAGACGTGCGACACATTGAACACTCAAGTTGGTATGAAAACCAAAGCTCACAGTTGAGCGACTACTTGCAGCGCAATATTGCACCTTTTGACCAGCCAACCAACGTGATATACAAAACGACAAATCCTAAGCGTGAACTGCTTAATATGATCAAAGATAAGCTCGCGCCGATCCTCGATAATCGCTTTGATATTGTCGAAACAGGGTTCAGTCGGAAAAACGAAGCTCTGCTCAAACAAGTGAATTTGATTAAGGGAGTTGGTCTGCGTCATGTGCCTCAATTAGTGACGATCATGATTGAAAGCGAGAGCGGCGATGAGCAGCTGTTCACCATGATTCACAATAACGCTCACAGCAACATTTCAAGCCTGTTCAATGAAGAAGGTAATCGAGATTACGCCAATGACGACTTAACACTGGTACGTGGCGTTGTAGGTAGCTACCCAGCCGCTTATCTGTCATTAACTGAGCGCGATATACCGACTCTGGTTAAAGCACTGCAAAGCTTGGACACAGAAAAAGATTACGTCGCGTTGCTGGATAAGTTTGCAGTACGACGCAGTTCGCCTGAGTTCTGGCCATTCAGCGACCGAGTTCACCGTTGGTATCAACAAGATCAACCGATTGAGTTTGGTTTATTGGATTACAACCGTTTTGAGAATAGATAGTAAAAATAGATAGCCAGTAGGCGCTAGGCCTTGGTTCTAGCTTTTGAGTATTGAGCACATTGCCTCGAGCGTCGGTTATATCGCCTTGAACGTCGGCTATATCGCCTTAATCTTCGGTCATATTGCTTGAAATCTTGGTAAGTCTTTCTTAAAGAACTATTGGTACACATGCTATAAAAAATCCTCTGACGAATAGTCGTTCAGAGGATTTTTTATTTGGCTTGCAGATTAGGTATAAGCTTAAAACAGGCTCACATCGTTAAACTGAAACATAGGGCTCAAGTGCCTTCAACGAGTCTTTAACTAGTTCCGATAAAGCTTGGTCGTTATCTCGATACTGCAATAATGGTTCTTCGCTTGCTTCAATGCTCTGACACAAGCTGTACAGTGCTGATAGACCCAAACTACCCGCCGACCCTTTAAGTTTATGCGCCAAGGACTTCACTTCTCGTCCATCATCCGCTTGACTCGCCTCAGCTAATTCATTCAAGGTCAGGTCACTGCTTTCATCAAACAGCGCAACGATCTGTTTCATTTTCTCTAATCCAAGAATCGACAGATCACCCTCTATCACTTTGGAATCAATCAATTTCACCGGAGTATCTCCTCGGTCTTGGGAATCAGTTGTATCATATTGAGCATCAATGGCAGCCGTGTGATTAGCCAATACATCTACCATCTGCGTGGCGTTCCGTTCATCACTGTTACTCTCAATAACGCGTTTATAGTTTTGTTTGCAAACGGCATCGTTCGGATCAGGCTGTGGTAACAACAGTGCTTTACCATCGAGCTGAGTAACGATGAGCTGAGAAAGAGCCTCTTTCTCCAACGGCTTAGGCAAGAAACCATCGAACCCTGATGCTAAATAGCTTTCGACTTCTTCATTGAATACATGCGCCGACACCGCCACCATAGGTGGTATATTTAGCGGCTCAGCCGTGGACGTTTGTTCTAGAATCGCTTTTAACTGTTGAATCAGCTCTATGCCATCACAATCGGGTAGATTGATGTCTACCAGCGCAATATCAAACGCCTGCTCACTGAATATGGCTCTGGCCTCTTCTCCTGTTGTCGCCATCACAACGTCATGGCCTAGGTTATTCAGAAATCCTTCAGCAACAATGCAGTTAACAGGGTTATCTTCAATCAACAGTACTTTGGCACGGATACAAGCTTCAATAGTCGGTGCTTTCGTTTCAATCTTCTCACCCGCGAACAAAGGTACTGAGAACCAGAATTGGCTACCTTCTCCTTCTTCGGAATGAACACCAATATCACCGTTCATTGCTTGCATGATACTTTTGCTGATCGCTAGCCCTAGCCCAGTGCCGCCAGTTTTATTGCGACCACTACCGGTTTGGGTGAATGCATCAAACAGACAAGCTTGCTCTTTGCTATCAATGCCAACCCCCGTATCTGACACTTCAAACATCACTCGATTTTCATCTTCTATATCTAAGCTGATAAAGATATCGACTGAGCCGGTTTCAGTAAACTTAATCGCATTGCCAACCAGATTGTTCAAAATTTGGCTGATTCGTGTTACATCACCACGCCAATAACGTTGTACGTTACTTTCAATATGGAAATCGAAATTAAGTTTCTTCTCAGCAGCACGTCCCTCCATTAGTTGGTAGGTATCTTTAACCATTTGGTAGAGATCAAACGAAGCCGTGCGTATTTCTAAATGCCCCGCTTCTATCTTTGAATAATCAAGCACGTCATTCAAAATGGCGAGAAGATTCTTGCCGCTGCGGTTAATGATATCGGCATAACCCGATTGCAAAGGATCTAGCCCAGTATCTTTAAGTAATCGAGCCGTACCTAATACACCGTTCATCGGTGTTCGTATTTCATGGCTCATCGTCGCGAGGAAGGCGGACTTAGCCCGGCTTGCTTGCTCTGCGGCATTACGAGCCTTAGCGTGATTTTCCACCTCGACATTCAACTTCTCATTGGTTTTTTGCAGTTGATAAGTTCGGTCGGTGACCAATTCTTCTAAGTGTTCTTTATGTTCTTCGAGCTCACGTTTCGCCTTCGCTTCTCCAACGGCTACCACTTGTAGCGCCTGTGCCGTATTTCTCGCTGTAATAATAGCCTCACCCATATGAGCCAGTTCATCATTACCTTTAACCGAGATATCGATATTCAGACGCCCCTGAGCGATAGACATCAAAGCTGAAGAGTATTCAGTAAGACGTTTAACCACCGAGATATAAACAACTCGCCACACAATAACGGCAACGATAACCAAGCCAATAACCGAAATCACCGACAACGACCATTGAGCTAGATTCAGCGTGCTAGTCAGCTCATCAACCGCTTTTTTGGTACTTAGATTCGAATCGTCGATCAATTGGTTAACCGTTGTATTCAGTTGCGAAAACAGCTCCAGCGTATTTTGCATCAGAAATTCAGATTTTTTGGTGTTCTCATATTGTTCTAACGATATATCGAACACGACTTGGCGTTTTCTTAATTCTTCAAGAAGCTGAGACATCTGCGCTGAACGAGTCGGGTCTTCGACCGCTTTCACACGGCGCGCCATAATTCTTAGATTAGATTCAAACTCAGATTGGATTTGATGAATACGTTCAACGTTAGTGACAGTCTGCGTTTCTTCAATTTGATTAAGCATTTTGTACGCCAACAAATGTAATTCATGCAAGCGTTCAGACAAATCAAGGTCTACCTCAACAAGCGCATCTAAGGCTTGGTAGGCTTTATCAGTTTGCTTGGTTTCTAGTAGATCATAAATGTGTGTAACGTTGGCAACTGCGATGGTGGCCGTGTTCAACACTTGGGTTCGGGTTAGCTGTTCTAGCTCTTCCGCAAGTAGACGCATCTCTTCAACGCGAGAAGACAGTTCCTTGTTTAACCAAAGCTTACGTTCAACTGACACGCCCAACTCAGCCAGTGTATTAATAACACTTTGGACATTGTTTTCGAGTTTATTAAGAAGTTGGGAATCAAAGCTGTCGACGCCAAGTTCTTTGATATGCTGAAGAAGCGACTCAAGTTGACCGAACAACATAGTGCCCGCTTCTTTTCTTTCTGCTTCATTTCTCGCATTAGAAAGCGTTTGTACCGACGAAATAATACGGTTACTCAACTCAGATACTTGACGAGCTTCGATCATGGCAGGAAGAGCAGAATCGACGACGTTTCTTTCAGTCTTTGCTACAAAGCTAAAACCAGAAACACCGATCAATGCAGACAATAAAACCAACAGGGCCATCACTAAGAATGAGGCCAGTAGCTTGCGTCCAATACTCGCTGAAGCTAACAACATAAACTCTAAACCTTAAAACGTTCTTCTTTACCCATGCAGAATACGCTATATTTTGCAGTGTTTCTTATCTAAAACCAATAAAACGGCAATTCATGCTATCTAGACCTTTAACTTCAAAAATTCTTCTCTCATTACTAGCATCAGTCACCACTGTAGCAAGTGCTAGTGAGCCTTTGAGCCCAATAAAACCGGCAGAAGCCACATCACAAAAAGAAAAAATTTGTGCCATTTATCCGCACCTAAAAGACTCTTATTGGTTATCGGTTAACTACGGAATGGTCTCAGAAGCAGAAAAGCAACAAGTCGAACTTAGAGTTTTGGAAGCTGGCGGTTACCCCAACGTCGCTAAACAAGCCTCACAACTGGTGCTTTGCACGCAATGGGGGGCTGATGCCATTATTTTAGGCACCGTTTCGCCTGACGCTTACCATGAGAACCTGACCAACTGGGTCGGAGCAACCCCTGTGTTTGCCACAGTCAATGAGTTAACCGTCAACAAAGAGCAACAAAGAGTATTAAAAGGCACGGTCGGTGTCGACTGGTATCAAATGGGCTTCCAAGTCGGAGAGTTTTTGTCGAAAAGACATCCAAAAGGGTCAGGAGAAACACCTATCGCCCTACTACTTGGCCCACAAGCAAGCGGTGGCACTAAACCTGTGGCACTCGGGTTTTATGATGCAATCAAATCGAGCGATATCAAAATCGCGATCAGCTATTGGGCAGACAACGATAAAGAACTGCAAAGAAACTTGGTACAACAAGTCATCGAACAACCGGATATTCAATATATAGTCGGAAGTGCAGTCGCGATTGAAGCTGCGATAAGTGAACTAAGAGCTGCGGGTAAAACCAAAGATATTGGGTTAATTTCAAGTTACTTAAGTCACGGAATTTACCGCGGTTTGCTTCGTAACAAGGTGCTTTTTGCACCAACAGATAAAATGGTTGAACAAGGTCGCTTGTCGGTAAAGCAAGCCACCCATTACTTGCGTGGTCAACCTTATGAAAAACATAGCGCACCCATGATTGAGGCACTGACACCCGCAACACTCAAAGATCAAATTATCGCTGACTCATTGTCACCTTCTGAGTTTCGCCCGGTATTCAGTGTGAATCCTTAGTGCTATATTGACTAAAGAACTCAAAACAATAAAAACGAATCAATCATTTAGGGAACATCCATGCAAAAAACGACGCGTACTATGCCAACGCATAAGAATATCGCTTTGGTCGCTCACGACCATTTCAAACCTGAGCTATTAAGATGGGTCAAAGAGAACAAAGAAAAACTACAAAAGCACTTCCTTTATGCAACGGGCACGACAGGTTCTCTACTCAGTAAAGAAACAGGCTTAGCGATTAAGAGTATGATCAGTGGCCCAATGGGCGGTGACCAACAACTTGGTGCGCTTATCTCTGAAGGCAAGATCGATATGATGATTTTCTTCTGGGACCCATTGAATGCTGTACCACACGACCCGGACGTAAAAGCACTACTTCGCATAGCAAGTGTTTGGAACATCCCTGTAGCCACCAACCGCGCTACCGCTAACTTCCTGTTTAACTCTTCACTGCTTGAAGAAGAAGTGATCATTGAGATCCCAGATTACGAAGCATACTTGGCAGAGCGCACATAATCACACGTTAAATTGAACACACTAAAGAGCCTGCATTATGAACTGCCCCCAATAGTTGGACACCAATTATTGGGGGCTTTCTGTTTTTGTAATCTGCTCTTTTGAGCCACAAAAAAGCCTTGCTAGTTTCGCAAGGCTTCTCTTATTTCTCATTACTCTAAAATCTAACCGCTATTTTTCTTCGAAGCGCTTCGCTAAGTGATAGAACTCATTCACTTGCTCTTTTAGCTCTGTGGAGTGGTCTTTCACGGAATGTGTTGCAACCAAGTTTTGCTCTGCGGTGGATGCAATAGACTGCATATGCAGATTTACTTCGCTCGATAGTTCACGTTGTTTATGAGCAGAGCTTTCAACAGATTGCATCAATTCATTCATCGATTGCATTAGATTTTCAACTTCAGATAAACGCTCTGCGCTCACCTTCGCAACATCACCGCACGCGTCGGTTTGGTCTCTGTTCGCCAGGATATCTTTCTGCCAGCTTTCAATCGTAGCCAGCATAGTATCGATGCTCTCTTTAATCTGAACTGTGGCCTTTGACGTTCGACCAGATAACGCACGTACTTCATCGGCAACAACGGCAAAGCCTCGTCCTTGCTCGCCTGCTCTTGCCGCTTCAATCGCAGCGTTAAGTGCCAACAAGTTAGTTTGTTCAGCGATTCCACCAATCTCTTCCATTATCTTGCTCACGCTTTGCGCTTGGTCGCTCAATTGGTAAGTCGTGTGCGTCGCTTTCTCCGCCTGAGATGCCAAGTTTTCAAGGTTACGATGGGTTTGATCAATGCTCTCTTTAGCACCAGCACAAGTTTGCAAGGTAACATCGACAATCTGGTGAGCTTCTTCTGTACGAGAAGAGACTTCATTGGCGGTCACCTCAACCTCTTCAGTTGCTTCACGTACCTGAAGAATATCTTTTGTCTGCTGATCGAGCGCTTCAGTGACTTGGTATGACGTCGCATTAAGGTTATCAGCTAAATCTTGCAATGGTTTCGCTGAGTCTGTCATACGGCCTAACACAGTGCGAATTCGGGCAGACATCAGCTTGAGATGAAAATCGGCAACAGAGAACTGACTGTTACCTGAGTAGACAAGGCGACTGACACTATCGAATTTAGATTGCAGTTTTTTCAACTGTAATGGAGTATCAATGAGCTCTTGTCGGAAAAGCAGTGCTAGAGCAGAGACAGGAAGAAGACTCAATATCCACTGCGATGCTTGCCCTACTTCTACAAGATTTGAAATCAGAGGCGCAGCCAAAGAGCCAAGTAACACTGCGTAACGAACACTGTCACTGATCTGTAGTGACCATTGGCGACCTGACGTCTCAGCTTTCAACAAGCTTTGATAGGCCTTATCCGCAACTTGCACCCACTCGCTTTTCGGCTTAACACGAACAGACTGATAGCCACTCACCTTCCCGCCATCATAAATAGGGGTAACGTAAGCATCAACCCAGTAGTACCCACCGGATTTAGTTTTGTTTTTTACGATCCCGCGCCACGCCTTGCCTTGTTTTAGATTCACCCACATATCGGCAAAAGCCGCTTTAGGCATATCACCATGCCTAACAATATTATGGTTTTGCCCAAGTAATTCATCTTGGTTGTATTCTGCAATGCGACAAAAAGCGTCATTACTATAGGTAATCACACCTTTAAGGTCAGTAGTTGAGACAAGTTGTTCATTTTCGCTTAAAAGCGTTTCACGAGATTGAGAAGGAGAGCTGGCTGTCATTATATTAACTTTTGTTAACTATTATTGTAGCCGAGGAATATATACAATTATTAAAGTTCTTACAAAATGCGAACGTAACATTTTGTGTAAATGACTGCTATTTATACAAAAATAACCAATGCACCTCACAAAACTCTAAACGCTAAGCCTCTTCCCTAACTATTATGCCTTTGATCTAATTATTCACACCTCTATCTGGCTAAAGGTCATGACTCATCTAAGTTAACTGCAGTGGTAAATTTCACTGTTCTCATAGAGACGGAGGTATGGAACTTGCGAATATTCAGATCTTTACGTAATACTCGCTCAACAAAGTCTTCGTAAGCTTGAATGTCTGTGACCGTAACAATCAACATAAAGTCAAAGCTGCCTGATATCTGATAGCACTGAGTGACCTCTGACGCCTTAGAAATAGAATGGCGAAAAATTTGATAGATATCCCCTCGGTCGCGCTCCATTTCAACGGACACAACTAGGGTCATCTTGCTGCCAGTAAGCTCAGGGTTAATGATCGATACATCACCGACTATCACGCCCTCTTGCCTCAATCGTTTCACTCGCTTTAAGCAAGCAGGAGGTGATAGCCCTACGATCTCGGCTAACGATTGATTAGGGATCCGGTTATTCTTCTGAAGCTCAACCAATATGCTTCTATCTATACGGTCTATTTCCATAATTTCTTAAACCATGATTTTTTGACTGATAATTTCTTACTTTACGACAATTTAAAAATCACGGGTAATTTTATAGGTTATTTTTGAAATCATAATCACAACAATCGCGGTAAGATCTTTTTATACAACACAACGAGTTATGGTCGTAACAATGAAATCAACCTATCAATTTTTCAAAGAGCTCCTCAAAGAAATCTTCTATGTCACTTCGACGCTTTTCCGTATCATGATTCCAATAATCATATTGATAAAAGTCGTCGAAGAGCTTGGCGGCATAATGATTCTTAGCGAATGGCTAAGCCCTATAATGGAAAGCGTCGGATTACCCAAAGAAATGGGTCTAGTATGGGCAACTACCATACTCACCAACATCTATGCCGGGCTAATTATCCTTATTAATTCCGATGTTCCCTTAACGGTTGCTCAAGCTTCAATTTTAGGCAGCATGATGCTCCTTGCTCACTCATTGCCAATTGAAGGCGCTATTGCCAAAAAAGCAGGTGTTAGCTGGCTGGCTACCCTATCGGTGAGAGTGGGTGGAAGCTTAGTGCTGGCATGGCTACTCAACCTCAGTTATCAATACGGAGACTGGCTCAACTACCCAGCAACCGTGCTTTGGCAACCAGAAGTATCTGGAGACACGAGTTATCTTGGTTGGGCTATTGAACAGCTCAAGAACTTTGCGGTTATCTTCATGGTAATCTCAGTACTATTACTGTTACTCAAAGTTTTAAAGATTCTCGGCATTGAAAAGCTCATGGCAATATTGTTAAGACCGTTCTTGAGGCTGCTAGGAATCAGCAAAGACGCAACAAACCTAACAATAATAGGAATCACGCTCGGCCTTTCGTTTGGTGGCGGCTTATTAATCAATGAAGCCAAGAAAGGGCATATCTCAGCAAAAGACGTATTCACCGCAATCATGCTGCTCAACTTGCTCCACAGTTTAATTGAAGATACGTTGTTGATCCTACTCATCGGGGCTGATTTCTACACGATATTTTGGGGAAGGCTTGTATTCTCGGTGTTAGTTGTCGCTGTGATATCACACGTCATTAAGCGCATGAATCCAAGCACTTGCGAACGGTATTTTTATCGCGATGTCTCTCAGTAATAAGTAAATCGCCAACAAGAATAAAAGGAAAAGAACTCAAATACGGGTTCTTTTTTACGACTTGGTACTCCTATCACCTCCGCTATTTTTAAATTTCACGCCCTTGAAACACTGAAAATCATTCTCAACACCCTAATTATTGATATTTCGTGTGAAAATAATTTCAGCACAGGTATTTACTAATAACTCAATTATTAAATGCAATGTTTAAACACAGAGAATATAAAACGCATCTTATTACTTATAACTCCATACCTTGTATAAAGTACTCTCAAGATAATAATCACTTCCCAACCAAGATTATTAAAATCCAAAATATCAACTATTCATTCAACAAAATTCATTAAATAGCTGATAATAAAATAAATAACGACCATTATTTGATATTAACTTTAAATGTTGAAATCGGAACGAACAATTGCTTGTAATAATTATCTATTTGATTGGTTAATTTTATAAATATATTTTGTTACATAATCAAAACTGATGGCTCTTTTTAATATGCTCCTTATAACAGCGCCTCTTACAACCGAGGCTCGCACAACTAAGATTCTTACAAAAACACCCATAAAAGCAATGACTTTAATGGTTCTAACTTTGTCATCACTGTCACAGGCTTCCACTATTGAGAACGATGAACTATTGCTTAAGTCATTGATTAAACGAGGTGTTATCTGTTCTGGCTTAACCTATGAGGAAAATCAAGAAGCTTTACGTATCTATCTCAACGCTAAAAAAGCGAAGAGCACTCCGTTTGATTCAAAAAGTAGAAAAGAGACAACCAATACAAAGGAGATAGAAAGTAAAAAAAATACAACAAACACACGTCAGTTAAATAAGACACCACAAGAGTGTATTAGGCCAAACTCGGACAACAGATCCGAATAAGGCAAGTTGATACTGATATCGACATGGAAATATAAAAGGAAAATATAATGAAAATGATGAGAAAAACATTGTTGGCTTCAGCAATGCTTACTCTATTTAGCGTCAGTAGTTATGCAAAAACACCTATTGATTTAGGCGTTGTTAATGAAGACAAACTCATTGAAATGCTAGTTAGACAGGGCTTAGTCGACCAAGATGCAACCGATGTGGCAAAGCACGACGCACTTGACCGCTACTTGAAGAATAAAATCAATTCCGGTTTTAAAGGTGACGCTCAATTCGGTAAAAAAGCACTTGAGCAACGAGCGAAAATACTTAAAGCCATAGAAAAAGGATCTGGTGTTAAAAAGGCGAGCGTCTTTGCGTTAGAAGTCGGCACCAAGCGTACCGATAAAGTACTCGCTCTGTTAGTCGATTTCCCTGATTTGAACTGGGATAACAACAAACTGACCGAAGAGCACACACAAATGCTCTACGAGAGCTACAACCCAGAACATTATCAAGAGTTGTTATTTTCAAACTCTGGCTACACTGGGCCAAACGGCGAAAACCTAATCTCGATGCGTCAGTATTACCAAAGTGAATCTGGTGATAGTTACAGCGTTGCGGGCCAAGCTGCAGGTTGGTATCGCGCCTCTAAACCTGCGTCATTCTATGGGGGTAACTCCCCTACTACCGACAACGATCTCAACGCGCAAGAACTGGTTCGCGAAGCACTGAATCAATTGGCTCAAGATCCGAGTATCAATCTAGCCGATTACGATATTGAAGATCGTTACGATTACGACGGTGACGGAAACTTCCGTGAACCCGATGGTGTGATTGATCATCTAATGGTGTTCCACGCATCTGTTGGTGAAGAAGCCGGTGGTGGCGTATTAGGCCCTGATGCGATTTGGTCTCACCGATTCAACCTTGGTCGCACTCATGTACTTAAAGGCACCTCTAGCTCGCTTCCAGACCGCTTTGGTGGCCAATACGCAGCATTTGATTACACGATTCAACCGATTGATGCCGCAGCTGGTGTATGTGCTCACGAGTATGGCCATGATTTAGGCTTGCCAGACGAGTACGACACGCAATATACAGGCAAGGGTGAACCTGTCTCTTACTGGTCAATCATGTCTTCGGGCAGTTGGGCTGGTCAAATTGGTGGCACACAGCCAACGGCATTCAGCTCTTGGGCAAAACACTTCCTACAGAAGTCGATTGGTGGTCGTTGGATTAACGATGATCAAATCTCGATTGATGACCTAGAAGACAACCCACAGGTTTATACGTTGTTCCAAACAACGGATAACAACCGTCCGAACATGATTAAAGTGGATCTTCCAGAAAAACAGATCGAAGGTTTAAAACCGTTTGCTGGTGAGTATTCGTTCCACTCTCAAAAAGGCGATGACCTGAAAAACAGCATGACACGCAAGTTGGTGATTCCAGCCGGCGATTCTGCACTGCTTTCATTCAAAACTTGGTATGAAATTGAGAAAGACTACGACTTTGCACGCGTACTCGTGAATGGACAAGCCATTGCCGGCAACATCACCTCAATGGATGACCCGTACAATACTGGCCTCGTTCCTGCTATTGGCGGCGAATCTGGCGGTTGGATTGATGCTGAGTTCGACGTTTCACAATGGGCAGGCCAAGAAGTAGAGCTTTCGTTTGAATACATCACCGATGGTGGCTTGGCGATGGAAGGTTTCTATTTGGATAACCTCAGTGTGGTCGTTGATGGTGAAGTAACCTTAATAGACGATGGTGAGAGCAACTCCACCTTCGCCCTAAATGGTTACAAGCTGAGTAATGGGTTCCACCAAGCGCAACACTACTACCTGTTGCAATGGCGCAGCCACATGGACGTTGATGAGGGTCTAGCCAACATCAAACGCATGGGCCAACTGATCTCATTCGATCCGGGTTTGATTATTTGGTACGTAGACGAATCTCTGACTGATAACTGGGTAGGCAAACACCCAGGTGAAGGTTGGTTAGGCGTGGTCGATGCCGACCAGAATGCAATGACTTGGGAAAAATCCGGTGAAGTCGCTCAAACTCGTTACCAAGTTCGTGATGCGGCGTTTTCACTCAAAGATCATACTCCAATGCGTCTTGTAAACAGCGACAATGATGTGCTCGAAGATACCAGTTTAGTTGGCAATGCTAGCTTCTCGGATGACCAAGATTACACATCGCCTCAAGCACCAGACTCAGGACGTATCCTGACGGAGTTTGGTTTAGCGGTCGATATTGTGAATCAGAGTGACAACAACGAATACGGTGTGGTTCGCTTATCTAAAGTAAGCCAACACAACGTCGCTCCTACTGCGAACTTCGAGCTTAATGTGACTGGCCTGAACGTTTCAGCACGTAACTTTAGCTCAGACCAAGACGGTGAGATCACTAGTTATCTATGGGACTTGGGCAACGGAACAACAAGTAACGAAGTGACACCAACTTGGTCTTACGAGCAAGCAGGTGAATACACGGTGAACTTGACTGTTGTCGACGACAAAGGCAATACCGATTCGTTCAGCTCCGTAGTGAGTGTTGAATCTCCAAACGCTCTTCCAGAAGCAAGCGCGAAGTACATTCACTTGGGTCGCTGGGTAACCATGTGGTCAACAAGTTCAGACAGTGATGGTCGTATTGTTGATACCGAGTGGACACTTCCAAACGGTAAGGTGAAACGAGGTCGTACATTCACTTCAATCTTCCCTTCATACGGTAAGCACAAGGTGACACTGAAGATAATCGATGACCAAGGCGGGATTACGACTAAGACAATTTTAGTCGACCTGTAAATCATAGCAGGCTCTATCATGAGGATTTACAAAATAAGCTTAAGTACTGTTGTCACAGGATATAAACCACGACAGCAGTTTTAAGAAAACGTCATTATTTAAGCCATAAGCGAAAGCCCTACCGATTCGGTAGGGCTTTTTATTGGTCGCAATTTAAGATACTAGGGGTTTAGTCACAGTAAAAAACTTGCTGAATCACCATTCGGAACCATTACACGGGCTGCTTTTGAATGCGTGATTTACGCGCACTGAATGCAAACAACAAAATTACGGCCAAAACGAATGGTAAAACGTAAACGTTAAGGTTTTGCCAACCTACTGTTGACTCCAACCAACCAGACAGTAGCGCCGTGACAGTTACACAACCAAACACAACAAATTCATTGAACGCTTGTGCCTTGGCTTTATTTTGAGCTTGATACGACTGGCTGAATAAGCCTGTTGCAGCGATGAACATAAAGTTCCAACCCACACCAAGCACAACCAAAGCCGCTCTAAAGTGCCAAATTGACACGCCATGGATATTGATGGCAATACTCACCACAAATAACACGCCACCTGCAAGGATCATCATTCTTGAACCAAACTTCTCGATGAGGGAACCCGTAAAGAATGCAGGCACAAACATACCCAATACGTGCCACTCAATCACACCAGCAGCTTTAGTAAAATCGAATCCGCAACCAATCATCGCCAATGGTGTTGCCGTCATCAAAATGTTCATCACGGCGTAAGCAACCATGGCCGCAAACACAGCGCCAACAAAGTTCGGCGCTTTAACGATCACACTTAAAGGATCGGCTTTGGGAGCCTGACTATTAAAAGAGACCTTAGGAAACTGAATGGTTTGTAACAAGGCTAAAGCTAAGATGTTTAGGCCGATCAGCGAAGCAAAAGCACCAATATACAAACCATCTGCTGACCACTGTTGCGACATAATCGCCAAGTTTGGCCCTAATACCGCTGCTAAAACGCCACCAGCCATAGAGATAGATATCGCTCGATGACGGGCATTTTCATCACACACCTCGATTGCAGCAAAACGATAAAGCGTACCAAAACCAATACCTATCCCAAGCAAAAACGTGGCGAAACAAAACAGATAGAAATGTTGCTGAGATAACGCGTAAGTCGCAAGGCTTGCTCCGGTAATGCCAACTACATTGCCGATACTAAACCCTCGTTTTCGTCCTAATTTTCCTGAAATTAAAGATGCAGGAATAGTGGCTGCCATTAAGCCTAAAAACTGCAACGCAACAGGCAAAGTAATCATGCTGACACTGGGTGCAATCTGTTTGCCTATCAAGCCAATCACTGAGATCAGTAATATGTTGCCCGTCATCAACAAGGCCTGACACAGTGAGAGCAGCCAAACATTTCTATTCATCTTCGTTCCTAAATATGGGCACAGCTGGTCAATAGAACAAAAAATCAACAAAGTCGCAACTCTTTGTTACTTTTAATGAACTCACCAAAGCACTCAATTAAAGAGCCACGAGTCTCGACTTCGAAGTGTATTCCGCCAAAGGTGCTTTAATCTTCGTTGCTTTACGCTCTAGAGTTGAAATTATCATTACTTAAGATAATAATAATTTTGTGTTATTCAGAAGCTTTGTTGTTTATAGGCTTTGTTATTCACAGGCTCTGTTACTTATAAGCCTTTTTATCCATAGGCGTTAGCATTTAAAGGTGAGTATGATTAATCCACTTTGGCTCAATACATTTAAGACTCTGGTTGAAGTTGGTCATTTCACCCAAACTGCAGAAAAGCTGTATATGACACAGCCTGGCGTTAGCCAACACATCAAAAAGCTTGAGCAAGCTTGTAACTGTGACTTGTTATCGAGGGAAAATAAGAGCTTCGAACTGACCGAACAAGGTCGGATTATGTATCGCTACGCTCTTAAACTGGAAAAAGACCAAGAAGATTTATTCGAATCTCTGAGTTTCGACAATCCTTATTCTGGGCAATGTCATCTATCCTGTTCGGGTTCACTCTCTTTGCGTCTGTATCCCAAGCTTCTTGAACTGCAGCAGCAACATCAAGACCTGAGCATCAACCTAGAAGCGGCACCGAACAAAAAGATATTGAACGACCTAATCCAAGGCACCACCGATATTGGAATCGTCAGACATTCACCCAATGACAGCTATTATCAGAGCCAAATTATTGGTAATGAGGCGCTGTGCTTAATCGTCCATCATAGTCTTGCTGACTTAGAGATTACCCCTGAAGCTCTGCACAATATCGGCCTCATAGCCCATCCAGACTCTGCTCATTACCTGTCTTTGTATTTTGACCTATGCGGAGATAAAGATTTAGCGAACATCAACATCAATGAAATACCGAAGTCTGGCTACATTAATCAACTTCACCAAATTCTATTACCCGTATCCAAAGGGCTTGGGTTCACCGTGTTACCCGCAGGGGCTGTCGAAAACTTTCCAGACAGAGATAAGCTGCACGTTGTGACACCTAAAGTGAAGGTTGAAGAAACACTGTATTTGGTTCAGAAAAGAAATCGAAAACTGCCGCACAGATACAACACTGTTATCGATCTAATCAAACAACACGTCAGTAATTAGTTCGGTATAGATAGACTTAAAGCCTTTAGCTAGTTCGTTATTTCGCAGCAAGAGCTAAAGGCTTTAATGTTGGAGTGATGTTCAAAAGACAGCTACTCAGAAGCACTCAGAACCTCTTTGGCTCGTTCAAAGTCGTAATTATCTAACGCACTTTGGACATCTTTAAGAACTGCTGAATGTGAATACTGTGCCAGTAATACAGTCACGTATTGGGTCGCATCGTTATCATAAGCATCCAACAGCGAATACAACTTAGCTCGCTGCTCTTGAGTGATATTAGGCGAATTCGATGCATCAGCGCTTCTCACCTCAGTTTCTTGAGTACATGCCGTTTCAACACCTTGAGCACCAGAGCCATCAAAGCTGCTCTCTACCGTT
Source organism: Vibrio sp. 1F263 (assembly GCF_041439035.1). Classification (NCBI taxonomy): domain Bacteria; kingdom Pseudomonadati; phylum Pseudomonadota; class Gammaproteobacteria; order Vibrionales; family Vibrionaceae; genus Vibrio; species Vibrio sp. 1F263. The sequence continues at coordinate 208,316 of NZ_JBGONI010000002.1, forward strand.
TTGATCAATTCGATTAACCCAAGCTCAGCTTGTTTAAGATCTTGCTCATCACACGCCTTGTTATGCGCTTTGCTTTCAAGACCACCGAGTTGTTCAGCCAATTGCAACCCGCCAATAGAAGCCGCCATGCTTTTTAACGTATGTAGGTTCCGCTCTAACGTCACCCATTCATCTTGCACTAGGTTGTCGAAGGTATCCGACATAATGTTAGGCGCCCCTTGGCAGAATCTACCAAGCATCTTGTCTTGCAGCTTCACATCATGATGAGTCAACTGACCGAACCTTGGCAATGAGAAAACAGGGAGAACCATCAGAGTATCAGAGCTTAATGTCGGACTGTTAGAGCTGCTATCTTGCATCCTACCTGAAGGCGACTCTGATGACGCTTTACCCTCAACCAAAACCTCTGGCACGATGTATTTCGTAATCAAAGAGGTGGCTTTATCGATGATAATGGGCTTATCCAAGAAGTCCGTGACTCCAGCCTCTCGGGCTCGCTGTTTCGCATCAGCAAACACATTGGCCGACATCGCAATAATTGGTACATCTTTATCAAACTCACGAATCAAACGTGTAGCTTCGAAACCATCCATAATTGGCATTTGAAGATCCATAAAGATTATTTCGTAGTCGTTGTTTTTAGCTAGTTCAAGCGCTTCCTTTCCGTTTTCAGCAAGATCGGCATTTAAATTAGAACGACTGAAAAATGCTAAGGCGAGATCTTGGTTCAGCTCATTGTCTTCAACCAATAACACTCTTTGGCCTTTGAACTCTATCTGATAATCCAACTGCAACTCTTGGGCTTTGAAATCGGCTAACGCATCCGAGCTTGATCGTGGCAATGTCAGTACAAAGGAGAACTCACTGCCTTGCCCGTAAACACTCTCTACCGTAATTTGACTGCCCATCGCATGCACTAATTTCTGGCTAATGTTGAGCCCAAGCCCTGTACCGCCAAACCGACGTGTTGTGGTGGTATCCGCTTGGCTAAAGGCTTCAAACAGCTTGTGACGGTTCTCATCCGAGATGCCTATCCCGGTATCTATCACACTCACTTTCATGGTTAGGCTGCTATCGTTCGAGTCAACATGCTCCACCGTTAACGCTACGCTGCCTTTTTCCGTAAACTTAATCGCGTTGCCCACAAGGTTGAGTATGACTTGGAACAACCTCAAGGGATCGCCTTGTAATGGCGTGTCTAATTCTGGGTCTATGACCATCGACAAATTGAGTTGTTTCTCAGCCGCTTTCGACTCCATCAACTCAATCACATCTTTAAAGGTCGTTGCGGGATCAAATGGGATGCTATCAATGGCAAGCTGTCCCGCCTCTATCTTAGAGAAGTCGAGGATGTCATTAATGATGCTTAACAGTGAATGCCCCGAACGGTGCACTTTCTCAATATAGTTTCGAGCAACAGGATTAGATATTTCGCCAATGGCCAAATAAGACAAACCAATTATTGCGTTCATTGGCGTTCTAATTTCGTGACTCATATTGGCTAAGAATTCCGATTTAGCTTGGCTAGCCAGATCGGCTCTCTGTTTCTCTTCTTCAAGTTGTTCGTTTAGGCGTTTCATTTCTGAAATATCGAATGCCCAAAATAGTGTTGCTATCTCGCCATCTAGCTCAAACAAATAATAGCTGACGAGCGCGACGAAACGGGTTCCGTCAGACTTTCTTAGCACCAACTCTCTGTTTACCACCTTTCCATTGAGATTAAGCTCCTTATGTACATCGTCCCGAACGGCTAAGGAATCATGAATAGCAGCCGCATCGATAGAATCAAGATCCAGATCTTCAACCCCAAACAGGCGTTTCGCAGTATCGTTGGCATAGCGAACCTTCTCTTCTAACACAACACTAGCGGCGATTGGAGAGCTATTTAGCATGTTGTAGAGTTGGTTCTGCGCCTTTTCTAGAGCTTCGGTCGCTTCCTTAGCAATAATGATCTGCTTAGTTAATTTACGATTCCAAAAAATAATAAGAAGAAGGATCACCAGAGAAAAAACCGAAATGGTGTAAACCAATTGATAGTCAACTCTTTCTATCGCTTTAGGCGCCGCCCATTTTGCTGAGATCTTTTGACGTTCTTCAGCAGAAATGCTCTCAATTGCCTTATTCACAATGGAATAGAGCAAAGGTTCAGACTTAATGACGTGTAAAGTTGGAGAACGGAAAAAATCAAGTCGTCCGATAATTCCGACCTCACGATGACCATATGAATCAATGAGATAGTTTAGGACTTCGACAGTATCGATCATGCCATCTAGGGTTTCATCATCCAGTCGGTTAAGCCCATCTTCAGTGGATTCGACTTTCACCCATTCAATATTCGGGTATTTCTCGACAATCGCGTCGGTATTTGCTGCGTTCTTCAAGATACCGATTTTCCATCCTTCAGCTTCCTCAAGCACCAAGCTACTAATGTCTCGTCTCGATGCAATAGCTAAACGGCTTGAAAACAGGCTCTTGACAGCTTTGACGTTGTCTCCTAACGAACGGTTCTCTTGAGCTGCGGAGACCAGTTCTACTTCATGATGATCAACCAAGCTACGGGTCTCTGACCAACTTGCAGCGTCTACATGGTTGATACTTAACCCTGTTTTCTGCTCAATTAGCGTTAGATAATCGTCAATTATACCGATGTATTCACCGGTATTAGATACCGCCTCATAAGGCAATGAGTTCGGATCGATACCTATCCGAACATCCGGATTATCTTTGATCCACGCCCTCTCTTTTTGGCTTAGATTTAAGATCTCTCCAGTCAAGTTACTCGCTTGATAAACATCCGCAATATAGCGTTTCGCCGCATCTCCGAATGAACTAAATTGTTCGACCGATGGAAAATAAACATGGTTCCGCTCTAACGACTGAACATCAAAGTAGAAAGTCATCGAGCCAGAATTGATGCTCCCTCCTTTGGTTCGATAATTTGCCACCTTGGTGACTGATGAAAAGTGAGAGGTGTTTTTCTTCTCTCCATATTCATCAACTAGGTTACCGATGTACCAAGATTTGATTGGACGATTACTATTATCCGCCTGTGCAGTGATCACCTGAAATGAACTGTCCGTATCGAAAATTTCAAAAACTTCGGTTAACTCTTCAAAGCGGTCATTGACGATAAAATACGCGGATATTTGCGCTATGATATTCGCCTTTTTAAGCACTTGGCTTAGATCATTCTGAACCTGCATCTCGATAATTTGGCTTAAACCGTCATCGGCCTGTTTAAGGTTGTTAATCGCGGCATTGAAGCTGTCTCTGATTTCCTCACTCTTAAAATCAACATAGATCGGATACTCAACTTTATACTCGTCATGTAACGTTAGCTCTGCCATTTCAATAAAACGAGTATTGGTGATAAACCACTCCAGAACCCTTCGTTCAACCATTAACAGGTCAACATTTTGAGCCCTCAATTGTGAGAATGCCGATTCAAGACCTTCGTAATCTTCGACACGACCAATGTCTAACTTACCCTTCAGTACTTCAACAGAATTTTTAATTGGTGAGGTCTCGTCGAACAATAACGCCCCTAGTGATAGGTCGTTCTGAGATTCAAGTTTGAGCTTGCGGCGAGTCAGTGAAACAGGAACAAACTCAACATTAAGAACTTTATCACTTAGGAAATGAGCATTAGGATCATCAAACTGAACGCCAGAAACAAAGGCAATAGAATTATTGTTGTCGATGGCCTTTCTAGCGGCACTAGGAGGAAGAGTGACAACGTCACCCAACTTATACCCCATATCATTAAGAGCACGTTGAATAATGTCGTGTTCTAGCCCGACCGCGGTGCTGTCTGGATACATATACGGAGGGTTACCAAAGCCAAATACGCCTTTTAGTGGCACTCGATAAGGAGAGGTATCTAGCCACTTTGATAAAATCTGGTTCTTATTTGCAACGTCAAAAGTTTCAATTTGTTTGTTGATTAGCGTCAGTAGCTCTGGTTCGTCATTTCTAATCACCATCGACGCTTCTAACTTTTTCCAATGCTCCAAAACATAGTTGACCGCTAGATCATGAACGCCAATCTTTTTCGCAAGATCCATAGTGGTGATAGGTTCACCGACCATGCCTTCAACATCACCAGACCCTAACGCACGCACCGCATCAATAACATTCTCAAAATCGACTCTTTCGATAGAGCTCAACCTCACTCCTGCACGCTCCAAGTCTATGTTTTCATTTACCATCGCAATGCGGCGTTTATTATTTTGATCTAGATTTCCATCGAGTTTTTTGTCGATAGGGACTATTACAGCCACCTGATAAGGAATATAGGGATCACTTGCAAGAAAACGTCCACCTTCACTTGGGTCGAACTGTTGGAATGGGAACACGTCGCCTCGCCCATCGACTAACGCCGCTTTGGCCTCGACGCGCGAGTTAACTGTGATAAACCGAACATGGACACCAAAACGCTGTTCAAGATCCAATGTCCAATCTTTGATGATCCCAGAAACCAGCCCGTCGTCATCGATGAATGAGTACGGGTAATGGTCGGAAAGAGCAATAAATGTGATGGTCGGTTGGTTTTCCAACCACTGGTTTAACTTAGCATCGGTCACTTCAGCCGCGTTTACACTGCGAATGACTAGTGACCACACCAATAAGCCAATGATAAGAGATAATACAAAACGATTTAGTGACAACATCAAGCCATCACTCATCGCTAAACTTCTCTTTAATCGCAAGAATCTCGGGCAACTTAAGAAAGAACAGATCAACGATAGTTGGATCAAAATGTTTGCCTTTCTGTTCTTCAAACAAGCTCAGTGCCTCATCGACACTCCAAGCCTTCTTATAAGGACGCTCTGCTGTCAGGGCATCAAACACATCAGCCACCGCAGCGATTCTTCCTACCAAAGGAATTTCTTCACCCGCGATCTGGTTTGGGTAACCGCTGCCATCCCATTTCTCATGATGATATTGCGCCACCTGAATCGCCATACGCATCAGTTTGGAATCACTCTGCCTACCAAGAATTTCAACACCGTACTCGACGTGTTTCTGCATAGTATTCCACTCACCGGCATCCAACTTACCAGGCTTTAGCAGCACACTATCGGGAATGCCAATCTTGCCAATATCATGCATTGGTGCTGCATCACGCAACGTCTCGGCATCTTCGTCAGTCATTCCCAAGGCTTTAGCTAGCACTTCACAGTAGTGACTCATACGCTTAACGTGCATGCCTGTTTCATTGTCTTTAAATTCAGCAGCTCTACCCAGTATGTTCAGTGTTTCTAGCTTACCGAGATTGATCTCTTGAGTTTTCTCTTTTACCTGACTAAACAACGCGCGTTGTTGGTCATAAAGTGCGATATGCGTTTTCACACGCTGGAGTGCAATAGCAGGGGTTATCGGTTTGGTTAGGTAATCGACAGCCCCCAAGGAGAGCCCTTTTACTTCGGCTTCAGGTCCAATTTTGGCAGTAACGAAGATAATGGGGATATGCGCGGTGTTGGGCTGTTCTTTGAGCTGTCTGCAAACTTCATAACCGTCAATATCAGGCATCATGATATCGAGGAGAATGAGGTCTGGCTGAGGCACCACCTTGGCTATCTTGATGCCAATGGTACCGTTAATTGCTACTTTGACTTGATAGGTATCTTTAAGTATTGCAGTCAACACATCCAAATTGCTTGGGGTGTCATCTACGACTAACACTATGGGTTTACGACTCATTGATACCTCGTATAAAAATCAAACAGTTATAAATATAGTGTAGAACGATTTTTAGAGGTTAATCAGAAAAAATAGCAATTGTTTATTGAAAATGAAGAGTAGATCTTCGAGTGACATCAAACCAACGTTTGTCGAAGTATGACCAGTCAATATTACGTCGATTAAGTCATTATAATACAAAGGAAATTATACAGATTACTTTTGAATCCAGACCTTTTATTAACAAAATACAAACTGGCAAAAACAAAAAGAGCTCCTCATTTGGGAGCTCTTTTCACTTAAGTCATTAGAGAATCAAATAGCCTAGCGAACCCGCAACCTAACGACCTGAATAATACATACAGATTCGAACACCATCGAACTCACGAATCTCAAATGGGATCTCGTAAATCGACTCCATCACTGACTTTTCAACCACTTCAGAGACCTTGCCCGACTTAACCACTTGGCCCCTCTTCATCGCGACAATGTTATCTGAGTAACAAGAAGCAAAGTTGATGTCGTGAATCACGATAACGACCGCCTTATTAAACTCATGCGCTAGGCGACGTAGCGTCTGCATGATTTCAACCGAGTGTTTAATATCTAGGTTGTTTAGTGGCTCATCCAAGAACACATAATCCGTATCTTGCGCCACAACCATCGCGATAAACGCCATTTGACGCTGACCACCACTCAATTCATCAAGGTATCTGTTTTGGATATCGGTAATGCCAAGGTGCTCTAGCGCTGTATCGACGATCTTATGATCTTCGTCTTTCAAGCGACCTTGAGAATGCGGAAAACGCCCAAAACAGACCAACTCACGAATCGTAAATCGCATATTGATGTTGTTTGATTGTCTTAACACAGCAAGGTGCTTCGCAAGCTCTTTGGTATCCCATTCAGCCAGTAATTTATCGCCAATAACGACCTCGCCCGCATCACTTTCGGTTAAGCGACTCGCCATAGAAAGCAGAGTACTTTTACCCGCACCATTTGGGCCAATGATAGAAGTCACTTCCCCTTTAGGGAACATGGCACTGGCATCATCCACCACAAGTGTCTTGCCATACTTCTTACTCAAACCTGTTAATTTAATCACTACTTATTACCTTTACTGAATTCTGGTGCGTAACAACAAGAACATAAAATACAAACCGCCGACCAAGTTAATGATCACGCTCACAGTGGTTTCAAACGCCATTACTTTTTCAATGAACCATTGGCCTGAAACCAATAGAACGACCGCTAACAAACTGCTCGCGATGATAAGCACACGATGTTGATAAGATTTGAATATCTGACGAGCTAAGCTCACGGTGATTAAACCAAAGAACAGCACAGGGCCAACCAAAGCCGTCGATACTGCGACCATCACTGACACAATCACTAAGGTAATCTGAGTCAATCGCTTGGTGTTAACGCCCAAGCTTGTCGCGTTATCAACACCAAGCCAAAGCACATCAAGCTTGGGAGCCAACAACCACAGGCCAAGCAAGCTCAAACCCAGTGGAATAAGGCTGAGGTAAACCAGTTCACCTTTCACGTTATTGAAGCTCGCGAACATCACATTTTGCAGCACGGCAAACTCGTTCGGGTCAATCAACATCGCAAGGAAGTTAGCCAAGCTTGAGAATACGCTGCCGCACACAATACCAATCAACAACAGTGTAAATACGTTGTTTCGCTTGCTCTTGAAGTAAAAATGGAACAGCGCAAACGAGAACAAGATCATCACAGTCACAGACAATGAAAAGTTCGCGATTGAATCAATCACCCAGAAACTGGTACTGCCAAACACAAACAGAAGCACCGTTTGAACCAGCATATACAGACTGTCAAAGCCCAAGATGGATGGGGTTAGAATTCGATTATTAGTAATGGTTTGAAAAACCAATGACGATGCAGAGATCGCCACCGCCGCCAACACAATCGACAGCAGTTTGGGTAGTCGCAAAGACAAGAAGAATTCGTAGTTATCCCACGTAAGTCCCTGCCCCACAAATACTGCCGCCATACCCAAAGACGCGATAGCCAGAATCGCAATTTTTACTGAATCACGCATTCGACTTGTCTCTCATGATCAGGTAGATAAAAATCAAGCCGCCAAAGACACTGATTACCATTGAGATTGGAATCTCGTAAGGAAAGATAACGATTCGAGCTAACAAGTCGCAGACCAATACCAAGATCACGCCCCAGTAAGCTGTCCAAGGCAGAATCTTCTTCATGTTATCGCCCATCATCAACGACACGATATTTGGCACGATAAGGCCAAGGAATGGGATAACACCAACGATCATCACCACAGAAGAGGCGCAGATAGCAACCAATGCAACACCAATGAATACGATCTTCTGATAATTGAGGCCAATGTTTTTTGCGAAGCTTTCACCAATACTTGCCGCACTGAACTGACTCGCAAAGTAGTAAGCCAATACACAAGCAGGCACTGCGAGGTAAAGGATTTCATAGCTGCCTTGCAATACACTCGCAAAGTTCGCCATCGTCCAAGCCGACATGGTTTGTACTAAATCGTATTTGTAAGCAATAAAGGTTGTTAGAGAGGAAATAACGTTGCCATACATGATGCCAATCAAAGGTACCAACACCGCATTCTTGAACTTCAAGTGTTGCAGAAAGCGGACCAATAGCATGGTCCCGAAAACCGCAAACGCGAAAATGAAACCTAAATAGCTCCATTGCGCGGCATTGCCCAGCACCAGAATACCGACTATATATCCAAGCATGGCGCAATCAATCGTGCCCATCGTCGAAGGCGCAGCAAACTTATTCTGAACAATCTGTTGCATTATCAAGCCAGCAACACTCAAGCCAGCACCGGCAAGCACAATCGCGAACAGTCGAGGGATCCGACTAACAACATAAATAGAGTTGGCGTGTTGGTTGCCATTGAAAAAATCGCTAAAACTGATCTCAGCGACTCCAATCATTAATGACGCAACGCATAACACAATAAGAAATACAGCAGCTGCAATGGGTTTTAACATAGAAGTAATACTAAAGGTAGGATCGGGGAGACCGTATAAAAAAGTGAAAAAGGGCTTATAAGAACACTCTTATAAGCCCGAGAATCTGATGACTAGTAACTATTGAATCGTACGTTCAATGTCACCCAACATTTTGTGAATCGCTGTTACGCCGCCACCTACCAGATACCAAGCACTTGAATCAAGGTAAACGATGTTCCCTTGCTGCGCTGCAGGTGTTGCTGCAACCAGTGGGTTGTCAAACAGCTGTTGTGCGCGCCCTTCTGACTTACCGATCGCTTTTTCGCGGTCAAGCACGTAAAGCACTTCAGGTTTTGCATCAGCAATATATTCAAACGAGATTAGATTGCCGTGATTCCCTTTAATCGGAGCCACTGTCGCACTCTTTGACTCCACAAAGCCAAAGTCATCAAAGATGATTGAGAAGCGACTGCCCTTATTGAACATCGCAATGTTGTTGCCGTTGTTCATTAGCATCATTGCTAACGTTTCGTCAGACGCGACTTTGTCGTTAACCGCCGTGATAGAAGCTTGAGTCTCTTTAATGAGCGCTTCTACTTTAGCTTGCTTACCAAAGAGCTTGCCTAGCGCGCGCCAGTTTTGCTGAGCATCAGCCCAGTATTTGTCACCTTCAATAGAGAACATGATGGTCGGAGCTATTTTTGCTAGTTGATCGTAAACCTTAAGCATACGGTTTTCGGCAATGATGATGTCAGGCTTCAGCATGTAGATAGCTTCAAAATCAGGTTCACTCAATGAGCCCGTATTTGCCGTCGTATCTTTGTACGAAGCTAGATAGTCAGGCATTAGGCTGTGAGGCGCGCCAACTGGCTGTATACCAATCTGATCAAGCACATCCAAGCTACCAAAGCCAAGTACTACAACGCGCTGTGGTACTTCGGTAAACTGCACCGTGCCCTTTACGTGTTCAATAGTGATTGTTTCCGCTTGAGCGGTCATTATCAATGATGATGCAAGAGCGATAGCAAGCCCACCCAATAACTGACGAACTGAATTGATTGTTTTCTTCATGTGTCTTCCTTTGCCATGGATACAAACCACCACTCATGACAATAAAAGTCACATTACTCATAGATGAGCATGGGGCATACACAACGGCTAAATAACGATAATTTAAAGTCTGTCATTGCTTTGACAACAAACTTGTAACGCAAGTGAGAACTATTATCAATTATATTTGCGTTAAATTAGCGACACAACAACTTTATTATTCAGAAATGTAAAAGTGAGTATTCATGTTTTGCGTAGTCGGGAGAGATATTAGGAATCAAAAATAGCAAAAAGAGAGAAGAGGAAAATGATCATCAATCTGAAGAAAAAACTGATGGGGAAAAGTGCCCGAAAACCCTGTAATTACAACGCTAATCCCCTAATTACAACGCTAAACCTCAGTGTCACGAATTGTGATTTACAATGTAAAGACCAAGTATAACAGACACTTAACTACCACTAAGTTAATGCCTCAATTAAAACCACCAATGACAAAGAATACGAAGCGGTGCAAAACCGAGCCTCAGTCAGATACCATGGTCAATCCCCTGTCCTTCGTTCATTTAACTATCAATAAGCGACGGCAAATCATTCAAAAATATTTTTAAATTTAATTAGAAATAGGGTTGTAATTTAAAAAACTAGGCGTATAGTTCGCCACCTGGCTCTAATCTATAGAGCTGTTAATGCTAAAGTAAGTCCAAGTTCCACATAGACAGTTCTCGATTCCCTCGTTACACCATCTCTGCGTCAGCTTTCACCCAGATAGTCATTCAATAGCTTTTAAATTCGATCCTACTACCGATCTCTCGTCATTCGCTCTTTTATCAGCGAAGTCAGAATAGATCGATCACTTAAATACAAATGTAATAAACACAAGGCACAGTTATGTCACGCAGAACAACACGACAAACCCATTGGTACCAACTATCACGCGAAAAAACAGTCAATAAACTAAAAGGTAATAAATGCTCAAGATTAAAATAGACTTACACAAAGAAGAGATTTCATGGGTCACAGAGATTCGACAGCTCAATAGCGATATACTCCACCGCCACATATTGCCCAAGCTACAACATCATAGTTATCTCATCGACTTTGAATTTAATGAACGAGAAAGCATCGGAACTATCGTTTCAGGCAACGGAAACACCCTAGGACATTTCACACTCCTATAGCATTTCCCATCGGCGACAAAAAGAAACACCGTTTAGTTCGACAGATATAAAAAAGTCAAAGATGTCACCCTCAATTCGCTCTAGCAGAACAAAATAGAGTAGAAGTAAAACAGATCAGAAACCTAGCCCTTTTTGCATTTCACACGCGGCTAACGCTAGCTAGGTTATCGTGCTTCTATTGAAACCAACTTATATCAAACTCTGAATCACCAATGAGTCATTATCATTGCATTCATGGGCTAATAAGTTAACGGCATCGACCTTAACTTTTGATCAAGAGTATATAAGTGTTCTGCAGCTTGCATGTGTTGAGGGTAATCGCTGAATTTCTCACGATTCTCCTCATTCATCTTACATGTCTCATCCACCAGCATTAACTTCCAATACAGCTTTGTTGTATGCAGCATCGCCAGTAAAGGTTTGAACACCTCTTTCTCATAAGCTTGAATCAACTCTTCAATCAACTCGTCACGTTCGTCTTCACTTGCGATTGAACCTTCGGTTGCCGACAACACTTTTTGATACTTCAGGTTTTGTTGCAGCTTATCCATCACCGTTTGGTTTTCTTCCGCTAACTCAACAAGCTTCGACTTAATAATGTTCACCCAATTCTCTTGGCTCAGTACTGTGCCATCAACACTGTTAAAGTCTTCTCGTATCCGTCGTTCAACACCTTTTTGAGCTTTCTTTAAAACCGCACGCACCTTTTGGAAAGGCAGCTGATATTCCTTACTTAGCTCGATAATCAGTTTATGAAAACCACCATTTGGAAGGTGTAAGTTTTCCTTAAACGTCGCCATTGCAGCTTCTTGCTGCTCTGTAAGGTGAGTCATTCTGTTTCCTATTCTTTATCACTTATGGTGCTGAGCCCGCGATCATACCACTATATAACCTCGTTTTTTCGGTAACTTGATAGGTTATATCTAGGTGCGTACTTAAATTCTCTCAATACGTTATCTTTTGGCTACTTATTAATCCATATGGCGTTAAATGGTAAAACTGGTCATCGATTAAAATCCATACTGCACCTGTTCCAACAAAACAGACTTCTAACTTATACAGGTACTTAAATGAAAAAGATTGCACTTAAGATTGAGACTGTGCAAGTCGGATACTCACCAAACTCGCCACCATGATGGCTAAATAGAAACTGCCGATAACGGACTCCATGAACACAAAGAATTGAGCAATAGGCAATGCTGGTGATATGTCACCATAGCCAACCGTAGTCAACGTGATAAAGCTAAAGTACATCGCATTAAACAAATTGGTTAGCCAGATTTGCTCTTCTAACCCATTAAAGGCGTTGGGGAATATTTCTAAAATCAACAAGTAGATGGTCGACCAAGCGAACCCCAACAACAAGTAAATACAGATCGAGCCAATAATGTGATTGGGCGTCACCGTCTTTGCTTTCATTACCTGTTTGAGAGCGGAATAAATATGTGAGAACAGAAACACCGCCAATGCCGTTAACGTCACTATCGAAAGGTTATAGTCCTCCAAAAACGAGAATACCCCCGACACCGTAGCGGTTATCAATAGCAGACCATACCAAGAGCGATACAAGGCTCGCTCTTTATGTATTCCCACTATCGAAACAGCCAAAGTAATAATGATCAAAAACAGAATGGTCTTTTGACCTTGCGGATAAAACTGCTGCATCACCGCGCAACCAAAAAACAACACCAACAGTGCATAGAATAAGAAGTAGAAGTTGTCGTCTTTAGAGACTGGCTTCATCTATTTTTCCTCTGCCTCTGCTGGTTTTTTCTCAGTTTCTTCTTGGTTTTTCTCTTCAAGTCCAAGCCATGCCATCATCAGCTCATAGCTTAAACTCAGTATCACAGCACCAACAAACAGACCAACGATGCCTGACATCGCCATTCCGCCCAATGCACCCAGTAGAATAACCAACATTGGGATATGAGAGCCGCGGCTCAATAGCATCGGTTTCAAAATAGCGTCACTGCCACTGACCAAAATACACCACACTAAGAACAGGCTCGCCGCTAGCGTCGATTCAACACTGAACATGTAAATAATTGCAGGCAATAAAGCAAGAATCGGCGGAAGTTGAATAATTGCAATGAGCAGAACAGCTAATGCCCAAAACGCAGCCGCAGGAACACCTGCAATCACTAAACCAATTGCTGACATAATGGATTGAATCACAGCAACACCTATCACACCCTGCACGACACTACGTACCGTTGATTTAGATAACTGTACCAACTCTTCACCTTTACCATCGGTTAGGCGAGCCACTAAGTGAGTGACCCCCGTTTGGCACTTATCGGCGTTACTCATAAATGCGCCAGCAATGATGGTAGAAATAATAAACTGAATAAACCCACCGCCGAGAGAGCCTAAAACAGAAGCAGCTTTAGTCGCAAACTGTTTCAGTTCGTCAGCATACTTTATGAACGTACCTTCAATATTATTGGAGGCAGCTACCAAGGTTGAATATACCTTCTCCCCAATGAACGGAATATCTTGTAAAGACTCTTTCGGTTTAGGTAATGACAATGTGCCATCTTGAAGCCCTGTCATCAGATCAGAAGCGCTGGTGTAGATACCAGAGGAAAGCGCCGCCAAAGGAATAAACAGAAGAATCACACCAATAAAGCTAAGCAATGCACTGGCTTTTCCTTTCGACATTCCCGTCTTATTTGAAATCGCGACAGCAACTGGATAGAGCGCAGTCGCAATGATCGCCCCCCAAATAACCAATAGAATGAATGGGCGTAAAATCGCAAAACACCAGTAGACGAGCATAGCAATCGCTGCAATTTTGATGGCAGCGTCTATCGCCTGTTTTGAAAAATCGTCGGTTAACTTCATGAGACGTCCTTGTTAGACAAAATTAATGCTGATTTTGTAGAAACTTCCAATTCCGAGTTTCTAGAAATAAAGAGGCCAAAATCATATATATGCCAATTAGCAATAATTGGAATATGCGAATAAAAGTGTTGCTATCGATATCGCCGGAGCTCATCAATGTGCTACCGACAAGTACTAGCAAGGTACTAAATGCAGTGGCGAAAATCGGTGCTTTTTCGGGAACCGTGTAGATCTTCTTAGCAATCACAATAGCGACCAAGCCTATGAATAAAGAGTAGAAGATAATATTCGGAACAATCGAAAGGATTGAAAAAGCCGCTATCGCAAGCAAGCCACCAATGCCATTGCTGATCACCAGAAATGCACTTAATTTGACTGATTTTTCTGAAGTAATCATTAACGATAACAACGCAATAAACATCATGGTTAACAATGCTTCAGATATCTGAAAAATAAAGAAAAAGCACACAACGGGATAAGAGATAATCATCGCACGGAAAGCCGCATACCAGCGCTCTGTCTTATTGAAAGGTACCGACGCAAAGCCAGAGAACTCCGACTTAGGTTCAGGGAAGAAGACATGAACCAGCGCAAAAATAGTCACCGACACTACACCAGAAGTCGCTAAACCTGATGCCAACAATACAGAGACTCCGGGGTTATCAATCGCCATAAAAGGCAGCATCAAAACAGCAATCAACAGTATGGTGGCGAACAGATTCCATTTAGGGTCTACAAACAAGTAGTAACCCCAAAGCATCATTAGCCCCACTAAAATCAGTAGTGGGATCGGGTAATGGGTAATTCCTCGCGACAGCAATAAACCTAACCCCATGGTGACAACAACAGCCAATAACAATTCGTAGACCGTTTCCTTATGGAGGTTTGGTTTATCAATTAAGAACTTAGCAGTGAACACTGGCGCCACAAACGCAAGTGGCCAGTTTATCCACGCCGCCAAGAAAACAGCCAACGTGACCCCGACAGTAAATCGCAGGATACGTTGCTGTGTTTGTTGGTCAGGAATCGGCTTATCGGACATAAGACAATACGCTAATCAGACGAATCCATACTTTGCCTATCGCGTTGAACACAAAGTTATCGCCGCTATAAACAATCACATCCGCTTGGCCACCCACTCGGAGCATGCCTGTCACTTCTTCATTATCAAATTCAATGGTGATAGGAAGCATCTGTGTTTGGCGCAACCAACCCGTTTGTTGGCTAGCTTGCGCAAGCTTACCTGCTTGATCATTTTGCCCCCAATCAACACCCCAATCGATGCTACTTACGCGCCCTTTTACCACTTTGCCCGGTGCGAAGTCTAACGCCACTTCAACTTCATCACCGACCGTTACATTACCTAGGCTGTTCTCTCGATAATAAGCTTCAATCCAAATATCTTCGGTTGAAACAAAGGTCATGATTGCTTGCCCTGCCGATGCATAAAACCCTTCAGACAGGCTAAAGTTAGAAACACCACCTTGTGTCGGCGCGGTTATCACGGTGCGCTCTAGGTTCAATTGAGCTTGTTCAAGTGCCAGCAACGCCGCTTTCACTTGACTGTTTTCTTGTCCCTCTTTACCCATTTGTTGCTTCGCACCTTCAAGATCAGCCTCTGCATTCACAACAGCTGCTCGAGAGGTCGCTAATGCTGCTCGCGCTTTATCTGCATCTGATTTAGAAACCACACCTTTGTCTGCCATCTCTAAAACACGCTTGGCTTGTAGTTTGGTGTTTTGTCTTTCAACAATCGCTGAAGTGAGTTTCGCTTGCGCTGAAGCAATACTCGCGGTTTGAGCACCGACATTTTGGCCTGCAATCTCTAAATTTTGCTCGGCTTGTTGTACTGCAATTTTGTAATCAGACTCATCTAAAATGGCTAACTTGTCACCTTGATTAACCAGTTGGTTTGGTTGAACCAGTATATCGAGCACTTTACCCGACACCTCAGGCTTGATTGGAACGATATAACCTTTTACACGAGCATTATCAGTTATAGGGATGATGCGGTCTGAAATGACACTGAAGAGCAACATGAATGCAACAAACAACAATAGGTAGTTTGTGACCTTTCTTACTTTGTCTTTTCCATTTTCTTGCTGGCCAACTTCTTCATTGGCTTCTTGCTTATTCCCTTTGGCTTCTGACATGGGGCTCCCTTCTAGATAACTAACATCAACAAAATTAATACTTTAAAAATAAACCCAGCAATGGAAAACTCAAGTAAATCGGGTTAGATTTAGTAAACAAAACGTTGCAAATGATATGCACGTCTAATAATGCAACAATATATACAGGATTGTATTCTCATGACCTCTAGTCACTACCAAGTCCCAGTAATTCAGACGAACTACGCTAAAATTCTGGTTCAGGTTTTTTCTGACTATGGTCTTGATTTACATATGTTGCTTAAAGATTCCGGTTTACCACCAGACCTTATCGAATCAGAAAGCGATTTTGTGCCATCGGAATCCATTAAGCGTTTGATTTATCTCACATCGGCGCAACTTGGCGTATCTCGGTTCACCGATATTCTAGGACTCGCATTTCGACGTCGAATCATCCCAAATGTCTTGCATCAATTTGCCGAATTTAAAACCATTGGTGATTCGCTGAAACACCTAAATTCAATCTTTGCCTACGACTCCCCAGGCAGCAAAGTCGAGCTTATTCAAGAACACGGCCAAAGTTGGTTTTGCCGAACTGCACCCGAAGACAATTCCCCTACGTTTCAATGGGGAGAAGCTTTTGCAATTACATATATCATTGAGTTAATAACCATTTTATCCAAATCCCCATGGTTGCCTAGTAAGGTGCGTCTGCAAGGACATGACATCGATGTCGTCAAAACACTGGTGCCAAGTAGCTGCCAATTGTTTGTTGAACAGTCGTCGACGGCTGTGCTGATCCCTGAAGAAATCTTACAACTCCCAATTCGCCTAACCTCTAAAGAACTCAGTGCTAAACCGACGCTTATTGAGTGGCACACCAGCTTTACCGATAGCGTTTATGAGCTACTCAAGCCCTACATGAAAGAACAAGATCTCTCACTTGAAGAAGCGGCTGAACTGCTCAATTTTTCTGTGCGAACGTTTCAACGCAAACTCAAAAATGAAAATACGACCTATCGAAAAATCAAAGAAAACCTAATGTTTTCAGTCGCATGTGAGCTGATGGAAGAAGGACACACGCTGACCTACATCTCTAGCCAACTCGGCTACACCAACATCTCTCACTTTTCTCGGGCGTTTAAGCGTGTGTCTGGTCTTACGCCGAAGATTTACCAACGTTCAATTTTGGACTAAGTGTAGTTTTGGACTAAGTACAATCTGGCCTCCCTCTCAGTTCCATTTGTAAGAGTGTCGCTAGATCTATCGCGCCCCAAAGCTCCTCTACGTCTTGTACCCTAAAATAAATAATCATACTTACTCCTCTTTAAGTCGAAGTACCATCTTGGATCAATCTCGACAGAGATACTTACCATAATGCGCCACACCCACTTTAAGAGCTGTTTCGCATATAAAATAATAAGCGTTTGAAAGTTATAAGTTTATCTCCTAAGTTTTTTATGACCCTTTACTCAGGAAGATGTAGATGAGCAATATAGAAAAAGTATATGGATTTAATACGCCCCAACGGCTCTTTGTCGGTTACACACTCGCCGTACTCGTTGATTTAACCGTTCTCAATTTTTTTGATGAATATTGGGACTTCGTCAATATCGAGTCTTTCACCATCTCATTTGCTGCTGCGATTTTGCTACAGCTGTTGCTCAAGTTGTCTATCGGCTTAGAACATAAGCTCGCGGATTACTTCAAGTCGAAACCCGGCACTGCCCCTAAGATCTACAGAGGCCTGTCGAGCTACGTGATTCTGGTCGGTTCAAAGTTCGTGATGCTTGAAGCGATCAACATTCTATTTGGTGACAAAGTCGATTTCACAGGGCCTTGGAACGGTGTCGTCGCCTTCTTTGCAGTGGTATTTACCATTCTGGTTGCCGAAGTGATTGTTTCTAAAATCTACTTTGCATTGGATGACACGCAGAAAACCGAAAAAGCCTAACTGCTCTATCAATTTTCAAGTGAACTGCCAACAATAAGTGGGCTACTCGGGAAGCCGATAACGTTGCATCACTAAAAAGCAAAACGCTTCCCGAAGGATCGGTTAAAAGCGTTTTGCGCTTTTTTGAGAGAGTGTTGACGGAGATGAGCTTAGAATGACGAGGTTACTTCTCCCTCGCCACGATTAAGACCATTTTTAGCTCGCTCTAAATTTAACCGCGAAAGATCTGTGCACCAAGAAGGCTCTCACATGATCGTAAATCAGGTTGAATACAAACGCGTAAATGGTAATAAAAATGGTCACGCCGATATCCATTAAGAACGCCTGCCATATACCCACGTTAAGCAGGTAAGCCATCACAGGGATAGTCGCTATCAACAGACCAGCTTCGAACAGCACCACGTGAAAAATACGTAATTTCAGCGAACGCTTGGATTTTTCACCCGTGAAGTAGCGATCAAAAATGCGGTTAAAGCAGTAATTCCAAATCATAGCGATTGTCGCAACAACTATCATAGTTCCTGATAAGGCATTCACATCATGATCGGTAAATATCGCCAAGCCTATGATTGAAAGTGTTACGGCCAAAACTTCGAATAACACTGAGTGGAACACTCTTTCTAATGTACTCATACATTCCTCTAAATAATCTAGTATGTGTTGAATTAGCTCGGATTATGTCATCGGAAATAATAAGAGAAAGTTAACAGCCATCACGAATAGTGATAGCCTAGGAGTTATTACCCCCTTTGGTATTGAGCGAGAGGTAACATGTACAGTTTTGAGCAATTAAAAGTCTTCGTCACCGTGTGTGAAAGTGGCTCTTTTTCTGCTGCAGCACGCAAGCTGAAACGCGCTCAGTCTGGTGTCAGCCAATCGATCGCCAACCTAGAAATAGCTATCGACCAAGAGCTGTTTAACCGCGAGAAAAACATCCCTGTTTTGACCAACACAGGTAAAGCCTTATTGCCTGTCGCTAAGTCGATTCTCGACCAACAAAAGTACTTCGACCAAAAAGTAGAATCGCTGACACAAGAAGATGAACACGAACTGATCATTGCCATTGATGAGAGCATCATAGACAAGAACTTCATTAAGATAATCAGCTCACTAGCCGATCAGTTTCCAATCACACACTTCGATATTATCACCACCTCAACCTTCGATGTTGAAGACTTAGTGAGACGTGGCAAAGCGCAGATAGGCATCATCTATGCGGATGGTGAACTTAAAGTGGATATGGACTTCTTCTTACTGGGCCAAGCACGTTTTCTTACGGTTAGCTCCGCCACTCACGAACTGAGCCAAATGCCCGTCGTTCAAGACTCAGACCTAAAGCGCTATCGCCAATGTGTGCATCGTAGTTCGAAGCAGCGCGAATTGTGGTTCACCTATGGTATCAGCTCCATGCTTTGGTATGCCAACAACCACAAAACGATCATCGATCTCGTTGAACAGAACGTAGGGTGAGCAAATGTGCCTGAAATGATGGTGATGGAAGGGATTCAGAAAGGTGACCTCGTAGCACTGCCAGTGGCACACGAGCATGGTGGTTGGATTACTCCAGTGGGTTGCTTAGTGTCTCGCAGCCATATCAATGGCCCAGTGTTAACAAGTTTACTTGAAAAACTAAAAGGCCACTCATTAGAAAACAATCAGTGGCAGCCAACTAATCCCCCCAATTCTTGAGCTCAGCCTATTTCAGCAACTGAATCCTAAATCAATGACGGTGGTGTTTTCTCCAGCACTACCTCATTTCCACTTTTTGTGCCGATAATTTTCTTTGTCGTGTGGATAAAACACCCTAGTTGATATCCCAAAGTGACATAACTAGTATGCGATCCCAAAGGGTTTGTCTTATCAAACTGATATAGACAAAACCAAATCGCTCTTTAACACCACTGACCCAACTTCAAATCTCCCACATAAGTGCCCCTGCCCTGCAACCACTTGTGACAGCTTCAAATAGATCACTTTTGAATATTGATTCGCACCCAGTTTATGAGCCCTCTTTGAGTGCTTTTTTATATCTAAATGAACCTTTTGGAAAATTTGTCGTGAACGTTTTAAGAAATATTTGCCCTGAGAAAATGGGCAAAGAGCGTAACAAACGAGAGTATGATTTACGCGTACTTAATTGTGTCAGTGAAAGCGAGTATGAATCGCGTATGGCAGTTTGGAATAGCTTAACTTTGGTTGCTACTCCGTCTGTTTCAGAAACAAAAGGCTTCATCGATGAGGCTTTCAACAAACTTCAGCAAGACTTGAAAGAAGCGAGCCGCGAGTTATCGATTAACTACACGGACTTCATTGCAATGGCGCATGAAGAACTTAACTACATTAAGGTGTTTGTTGCTGATAAGACCGCACAATACGGCTGGTATGCCGCGATCGTTCTTATGATCATCGGTACTGTTGCTTTATGCGCTCAGTAAACAAAACTGTGTATTCAATAAATTGTCTTAAAAGCTCAAGCGATAGGCCAATTTAGCCTTTCTATGAGCCTGTTGTTTAACTAGAAAACAAATGGTTAACCTCATTTGTTTTCTAGCCGATACCCCTTCACTCCCCCATTAGAGCCAACAGATCCTGCGTCGCTTGTTTTGGATCTTCAGCGTGACATATCGCAGATACCAGTGCTAACCCATGAATACCGCTCTCAACTAACTGCGGGATGTTCGATTCGTTAATTCCACCAATACCGACAATCGGTAGCTTCGTTGTCTCCAACGCCATTTTAATTCCATCATAGCCCCAATGTTTCTTTAGATTCGTCTTGGTCGGTGTGGCAAAAAGCGCACTGAGGCCAATGTAATCGATCGGTAAGCTATCGGCTTCTTGTAACTGCTGTTCAGTTTCAATTGATAACCCAAGAATCTTATCTGGACCTATCAACTGGCGTGCTAACTCTGCAGGCATATCAGACTGTCCTAAATGTAAGCCGTCAGCATCCACAGCCAACGCAACGTCTACCCGATCGTTAATGATCAGCGGGACACCAGAGCCAGCCAAAATCGACTTAACGGCCTGCGCACGTTCAATAAAAGCTCTGACATCTCCATGCTTCTCTCTTACTTGAACCATAGTGACACCACCAGCGATTGCTTGTTCAACGACAAACTTAAGCGTTTCAAGATCTTGCAGGTCATCAGTAACCAAGTAGAGCTTATAAGGGTTCATATCGTGCCTTTGGAGTCGGAGTCTAAATTGCGTTTCTACTATTTTACCGACAATTTGCATCATGTGCATGGAAGTTAATAAACAATTAGCTCAATTAAGCATGCTCCAACAAATATGCAACCCATTGAAACGATACTAAAAAACCGGATTTTTTAACGAAAGCGTTACTTATTACACAAACTATTCACTTAAGCCTGCCCAGAACACTGTTTTATGGAATACTTCGCAGTGAAGGAATCAGGTAAATATAGGGATAGTTATGCGCCACCTTTCTATAGCATTTAAGATCAAGCTAGGTTATGCCATCTGCTTGCTCTTTTTCGTCATTTCAGGCTTTGTGAGTTACAAAGGTATCCAAACCTTGTCGAACGGCTTTAGCCAATACAGTGTACTTAGCCAGAAAGCGACACTGTCAGGCAACATTCAAGTGCATTTTCTGCAGATGCGCTTAGCCTCTGAACGTTACTTAGAGTCATTGGATGAGCAATACGAAACGAATTATCAATCAAGCAAACTCGCGATTGATGAACTGCTCAACAACTTAATCCAAACCACCACCAAAACCGATAGCCTAGCTAGCCTGCAATTAGTGCAAGACAGCGTGGCGGCATTTGACACGGCTTATGGCTCAATGAAACAGAGCCAGCTGCTCATCGACCAATTGGTGAATGTTGAGATGGTCAAACGAGAAACCAACGCCCTCAAAGCCGCGCAGAGCTTGTTGTATGAGTCTTACAACAACAATGATCCAAACGCGAGCTTATACGCGGGTATGTTGATGGAGAACTTCCTCGCAGCCAAGATCACTGTACTGAGTTACTCAAACAACAACGACCTAAAAACCTATGAAGCGGGTAAAGATATCTTTGAATACGCGTTGCCGGGTATTGAAGGCGACATTGAGTCTCTTAAATCATCCCCTTACCAAAGCGAGTTGATTGAAGATTTCTCTAACCAGCGCGAAGCGTATGCAAAAGGCTTTGAACAAGTTCATCAGCAGATGATTGAGAACACGCAAAGAACTGCAACGCTTGCCTCGATTGGTGACAGCTTGGCTATCTCGGTAGCCGATGCTCAAAGTATTCTAGAGCAACAGAAACAAGCATTAACGCCAGAGCTTCAAGCCAGTGAGAAACGTTCAGTTCAAATCATCTTCTTGCTAACGGGTGTGGCTTTGGTGATTGGCATGACGAGCGCCGTGTTGGTGACTCGTTCTATTACCAAAGGCATCGCACAGGTTAAACAGATCACCAATGAGCTTTCTCAAGGCAACTTAAATGTTGAAGTGAACATCGAGAGCAAGAACGAGATTGGCGAACTGCTGACCAACATGGAGATCACCATTGAATCTCTGCGCGATATTGTCGGCCAAGTGAACCGCTCTAGTGTGCGTATTGGTGAGATGTCGGAGTCGCTTAATCAAGTGACTAACACCAGCTCAACTAACGCGACCCAGTTGAACAGCGAGATGATCAATATCTCGTCAGCCGCCGATCAGTTGGCTTCGAGCACATCAGAAATTGCTGCAAGTGCTAACCACGCGTCTCAAGTTGCAAACCAAGCGACCGAGAATGTGGCGATGGGACTCAAAGAAGTGGACAAAACACTGCATGAGATTGGTAGCGCCGATGAAAGCATGCAGGTCAGCAGACAAAAAGTGACTGACCTCCACAAAGAGTCGATGAACATTGGTGCCATTCTTGAAGTAATCAAAGGCGTTTCTGAGCAAACCAACCTATTGGCATTGAACGCTGCCATTGAAGCCGCTCGTGCAGGTGAGCAAGGCCGCGGATTTGCTGTCGTAGCCGATGAAGTAAGAACGCTCGCTAAGCGTACTCAAGATTCTGCAAGCCAGATTGATGAACTCATCACCTCACTGCAACGTGGCGCTAAAGATGCGTTAGAGTCGATTAAAGAGAGTCACAGCACGGTTTCAGATGCTTCAACTCAGGCACAACAAGCTTCTCAGAACTTACATGTGATTAACCAACACATCCAAGATTTGAATCAGGCCAACAGCCAAATTGCAGTATCTGTAGATGAGCAAGATTGCTTGACCAAGTCACTGGGTGAAAACGCGCAAGGTGCCAATACCATCGCGCAGAGCAACCAAGAGTCTGTAAGCAGCATTTCTGGCGCAGCGAGCGACTTAACCGAAGTTGCTCATCACTTAGAAAACCAAGTGAATCGATTTAGAACCTAGCTAACTTTCTGTCTCTGTTATTCAAAGTCTCTGTTATTTAGAGCCTCGCTTATTGAAAACATAGCGAACACGGTTTATATAATAAGAAAGCCCCCAGCACATTCGTGTTGGGGGCTTTTTAGTGAGCTAAATGCTTATAGACAGATTGAATCTACTGAATCTTCAAACGTTGAATCAGAGTCTCTTCATCCAATTGATATAACTCATCAAGTAAGTTCATTTGCAAGCTACCTGGGCCGCGTGAGCTCTCAGCCGAGATTTCACCAACCACACCCAATACCGCCGCAGCAGCCAAACCACTTTCATCACCAACAGCAGCAAATGCGCCCGTCAATGCCGTTAAGGTACAACCCATGCCGGTTACATACGGCATCATTGGATGACCGTTGTTTAACGTCACAACACTGTCTTTGGTGACAACGTAATCTGTCTCACCAGAAATCACCACATTCGCACCGTATTCAGCGACTAAGCATTGCGCTGCGCCTAATGCAGCATCACTGCTATCTAGCGCATCAACGCCTTTGCTCTGTGCTTGCTCACCCGCTAACGCGATAATCTCAGACGCATTACCACGAATGATTAACTTATCCGCTAAACGTGCAATTTCACGAGAAGTCTCGGTACGCAGCTTACTTGCGCCACAACCCACCGGGTCAAGAACCACTACCTTGTTGTTCGCGTTGGCTTGTTCTATAGCAAAACACATTCTTGGCGTCCAAACGCTGTCGAGCGTGCCGATGTTGATCACCAAAGCGCCAGAGAAAGACATCATCTCAGCCAGTTCTTGTTTTGAGTGCGCCATGATAGGTGAAGCGCCAATCGCCAATAACGCATTGGCCGTATTGTTCATCACGACGTAGTTGGTGATGTTTACAACCAGTGGTTTTTGCTCTCGTACTGCGCGCAGCGATTGGATGATTTGTTCAGTTAGCATGGATAAATCCTTATTCGTGAAAGTCGGTTTTAAGCCGCTGCAGGTTGGCTAGCGACAAGGTTTAGCCGTGATTAGTCATTAAGTGCATTCAAGCCTTGCTGCCAAAAAGCCACTTCCATACGTGTTGCTGTTTTGAAGATATGAACGATGTTCTGACCGCGCTCGCTGTTGATATCAATTTCAGCAAGCAGTTGATTGAAGTATTCCGCGCCCGTTGCCACACCAGACTGGAACTCTTCACCGCCATACAGTTGCAACCAGCTCGCATATGGGTTGCCTTCTAATACAGTATCACTGCTTTCTAACAGCGCTTTACCGATAACAGCGTAACCAATTGAACACGGAGCCAGTGCTGCATATAAGTCGACAAGATCACCCGTCATACCCGCATCTAGAACGTAGCGCGTGTAAGCGACTGTGCCGAAATCTTCAGGTTCGTTTTCTAAATCCGATTCGGTTAAACCCCACTGACCACAGTAAGTCACGTGGTGAGAGATTTCAGAATCTAGCAGAGCATGAACACTAGGCAGTGCACGACGCATATCAGCCAAGGTTTTTGCCTTGTAAATCGCCAACGCATAAGCGCGGGCATACTGTTTTAAGAACAGAAAATCTTGCTTCAAGTAATGCAGAAAACACGGCTGAGCGAGAGTGCCGTTTGCCAGCGTTTTAACAAAATCATGCTCAGTGTAGTCTTGCCAATCTTGCTGACAAGCTTGGATTAAGTCTTGGTATTTCATGAGATTCCTTAGTCAAAAGTCGGTACGTAATCTGCGGCTTTTGGTAGTGATTTGATAATGCCTTTGTCGAACATGAACTGCGCGTAATCGTCGTAACGTTTCAGGTCAACTGCAGAAGGGCGAAGCGCAAAACGAGTCAGCGTGTCGTTCCATGCGCGTTGGTTAAGTTCGTTGTTCAACGTATCTGGTGAATACGCCACAAACTCACTCCATGAATCTTGTGGATGGTTCACAATGTAAGTCGTTGCTTGCTCAAGTGCTTTGTTGAACGCTTTGATCGCTTCGTCGTCGTGTTTCTTTGCGTTCGCCACAAAGATCAGCTCGTCGTAAGCGGGCACACCGTGCTCTTCTGGGAAGAATGCTTTCGCTTTAAAACCTTCAAGTGCTAACTGGTTGGTTTCGAAGTTACGTAAGCCACCCCAAATTGCATCTACCTTACCCGATGCTAATGAAGACGACAGTGCCCAACCGACATTGATGGTTTGCACGTCTGTAAACGCAACATTTTCTTGAGCTAGCATGGTGCCGATAGTCGCTTCTTCGTTACCCGCAATCGCAATACCGATCTTTTTGCCTTTCAGATCCGCTAGTGAATCGTTCTTGCCATTATCCAAAACCATCAACGTATTCAATGGTGTTGCGATAAGAGTAGATGCACGAACGAGAGGCAAACCTGCCGCTACATCCATGGTTAAACTTGGTTGGTAAGTTACCGCTAAATCGACCTTACCGGCAGCAACCAATTTTGCTGGCGTGCTTGGGTCGGCTGGCTCTTGGATTTCAACCTCTAAGCCTTGGTCAGCAAAGTAGCCACGCTCTTGAGCAATCACAATTGGGCCGTGGTTCGGGTTCACAAACCAATCCAACATCAGTGTCAGTTTCTTTTGTTCAGAATCCGCCAATGCATGACCTGAAACTAGCGAAGCAAGCAGTGCCACTGCACCTACCAATTTGGTATTTTTCATAGTTAACCTTTCCTTTTGAATATTATTGTTGTGTGTATCGAGCTAATTTTTAACGAAGTTTGGTTCAGATAAATAGCGTGAGCGAAGCTTTATTAAACAAAGCGTTATTGAGCGAACCATCATTGGTTTTCCCAAGGGATAGCTTTTTTGAGTAACTTGTCTGTGATGAAGTAGAGCGAGATAGACAGCACCGCCAAGATGAATAAGGCCGCAAACATTTCATCAATGATCATGCGTGCGTTGGCTTGCAGCATTAGGTAACCCAGCCCTTCACTCGAACCGACCCACTCGCCGACAACCGCACCAATTGGGGCAATAACCACAGCCACACGAATGCCAGACGCCAGTGTTGGCAGCGCAGCAGGCAGTTGGATATAACGCAACAATTGCCATTTCGATGCACCCATGGTCTTAGCAAGATCAAGATAACCCGTCGGTGTATTACGCAGGCCGTCGTAACAACAAGTGGTCACGGGGAAGAAGATAATGATCGCCGCCATCACCACTTTTGACGCGATGCCATAACCAAGCCACAGCATCAATACTGGCGCAATCGCAAACACAGGGATCGCTTGGCTAGCAATCAAGATAGGCAACAACCAGCGTTTCAGCGGTTCGAACATCAACATCTGTAGGGCGAAAAACAGCCCCATGGATAAACCGAGCAATAGACCAAGTAAGATCTCCTGCGCAGTCACCCAAGTGTGTTTAAGTAACACATCGTAGCGTTCAATCAGTTTTAAAAAGACTTCTGCAGGCGCTGGCAGAATGAAGCTAGGCATCTCGAAGATAACCACCACCAATTGCCATAAACCTAGAATCACAGCACTGCTGATCAGCAAACGCATAACGGGATTCATCTGACGAGGGCGCTTAGTCGTGATCTGTGTGTTAGCTGAACGGATCACAGCTTCGCTTCGTGTTAGGTCATTCATAATCACGCTCCAACTGATCTAAGATCGCTTGTTGCAGCTCAGCACATTCACCGTCTAACACTCTTGGTGTGGCCGTATTAGGCACAGACAGTGATTGTGCATTCGCAGGTGTGCCTTGCAACACATACAAATTATCCGCCAAACGCACCGCTTCTTGTGGATCATGAGTAATCAACACAACGGTTTTATCTCTTAACAGTTCACACGCTAAGCTCTGTAACTTGTGTCTTGTTACCGCATCCAGCGCAGAGAACGGTTCGTCCATCAGCACAACAGGCTTGTCTTGCATTAAGGTTCGAGCCAAAGCAACACGCTGACGCATGCCGCCAGACAACTGATCCGGCATCGCATTCGCGTAATCAGCCAAACCAACCGCAGCTAACAACTCTAGTGCTTGATTGGTTTGCTGTGCTTTATCAAAAGCTGGATTTTGAAAACGATGACTTAGGCAAACATTGTCGATAACCGACAACCATGGCAGTAACAAGTCTTGCTGTGCCATGTATGCGATGCGATCCGTTAAAGGCAATTCATCAGACGTTGCCAATGTGCCCTGCCACTCCACCTTGTCGTCCAGCAAGCCTGCCAGATAACGCAATACCGTGGTTTTTCCGCAGCCACTTCGACCTAGCAATACCGTCCACTTACCTGCGTTTAAGCTAAGCGACAACCCAGATAAGGTCGCGTGCTCACTGTCGTTATAACGTAAGGAAGCATTGCTGAGTTGAACACCAACCGTATTAACGGACATTACCGTGTCCAGCGAAGAAGTGATTTACCGGGCCATGACCTTGACCAACTTGCAACTCATCAGCATGAGCAATCGCGCGAGAAATGTATTGTTTGCCTAGGTCAACAGCTTCTGCCAGCGTGTTGCCCTGAGCCAAGAAAGAAGCAATGGCAGATGAAAGCGTACAGCCCGTGCCGTGGGTGTTTTTAGTCGGGAAACGCTTCGCGCTAATCAATGCAGACGTCGTCGGGAGAATCAGTAAATCGTTACTGTTCTCATCTTTCTCCAGGTGGCCACCTTTCAAGAGAACGGCTTTAGCACCCAGTGCGCGTAAGTCTTCAATCATGCCCTGCATTTCAGCTTCGCTTTCAGGTACTGGCTTGCCTGTTAATGCAGCACCTTCTGGTAAGTTAGGAGTAATGATATCTGCCAGCGGAATCAGCTCTTGTTTCAGCGTGGTGATAGCCGAGTTTTCTAACAGCAGATCACCACTTGTCGCGACCATGACAGGGTCAATCACTAAGTATTTAGGTCGGTACTGCTTAATTTTGTCTGCAACGACTTTGATGATTTGCGAATCAGCCAACATGCCGACTTTTACTGCCACGATATTGAGATCAGTAAAAACCGCATCTAACTGGCTAGCGACATGGTCGAGTGGAATAGGAAAAATGGCTGACACGCCTTGAGTGTTCTGGGAAGTGATCGCGGTAATCACAGAACAAGCAAAACTACCGGTAGCAGACATGGCTTTAATATCCGCTTGGATACCTGCACCGCCGCCACTGTCTGAGCCTGCGATAGTCAATACAATCGGAGTATTCGTGCGAATCGTGTCTTCAGCAGAGTGCTGCTGTGTTGAGGATTTTGGAGTTGAGGCTTTTGGCGTTAAATCTTTTGAAATAGAACTGTGTGTCATTGTCGCTCCTACTATCTTACAAGACGCAGGAGAACGAACACTGATCGAAGGAGAAGTCGCATTAGGCTCATGAAAGTTTTCATGGGTGCAGACGTAGATCGAGTGCTTATAGTTCCCTACGCCAGTGTTAACTGAATCAGGTTCAACGGGTCTCGACTAACGATCTCAGCAAACACCAAATAAGGTATGTGCCCCCCGACTATTGATAGCGATAGTAACAGCACTCTCACAACTGAGATACTCATTTTATTCAATTATACTAATTACGCATGAATAAATTTCAATTAGGCAAAACAAAACAAATACTTATAACGTTCCTTTAGATGGCTTCGACTGTACAAACAAGCACAGCACAATCAGAGACATACCTAACCAGCCTGTAAAAGGAATCAGCTCACCGACAACACAGACGGCAAGCACCGCTGCGACTACTGGTTCAAACAAGGTCAGCAGATTGGCACTGCTCGCGGTCACGTGGCGTAAACCAAAACTGAACGCGATATAGCCCAAGCATTGTGGAATTAACGTCAGATAACTGATGACGAATACGTTGGTCTGTGAGGAAAACAGGTTATCACCAGTAAACCAGAGCGTTGGCAGCAACAGCATCGCACCAAGGCCAAAAATACTGCCCATCGCTGCTTGTGACTTAATCCCTTTATCGATCAGTGCTTTTGTCGCCCAAGAATAAATGGCGTAACACAACCCAGCGACCAGACCTAAGCCAATACCTAACAGCTTGAGATCATCACCGGATTCATTCGCCGATGAAGGTTCTGAAAACACCAACAACCCAATACCTACCACACCAATCGCAAAGCTAGTGAGCCAACGTCGGTCAATATTACTCTTTTTGCTAATCAGACACTCTAGCAATGCGGAAAAGAAAGGTGCGGTAGCAATCGAAACCACGGTACCAATCGCCACGCCTGATAATTTCATTGAAGAATAGAAAGCTAAAGGATAGACCGCCAAAGCCAAAGCGCTCACTGTCAACAGCTTCTTGTTCTGCATAAGTTTGTCGAAAGCGAATAGGATTTTTCGATACGCCAAGCCCGCTTGTATTAGGCCACCGACGCCCATAGAAAAAGCGCCAATTGCTAATGGGCTTAGATCAGGAGCAAAACTTGCGGCGGTGCCTGTCGTGCCCCATAAAATAGAAGCAAACAAGATGGCTAAAGTGCCCGTTTGGAATTCGTTAACGCGATTGATGGCAAGATTCATTTCTATTACCCAATTTTCAGTTCTGAAATAGATAATAGTGAAGATGCCTTAAAATTAGTTTGCAGAACGGACGCTATTGTTGTTTCTAAAGACTCTCTTTCATTGAGCCCAGAAACGCCCTTGGTGACATCCCAGAGTGCAGAGAGAAGCGACGACTGAAAGCAGAAACATCACTATAACCCACGTTTTCAGCAATCAATTGAACCGGTAAATCGGTATGGGTTAACAGGGCTTGAGCTTTCTCCATACGATAGCGAGTGATGTATTTAAGCGCACTGATGCCCAAGCACTCTTTGAAGCGTTTTTTGAATTGAGTGGGACTCAAACAGGCCGTTTCTGCAAGTTGTGAAATAGAGAGAGGTTGGGCGTAATTATCCGCTATCAGCCTTTGTACCGTACGGATTCTTGGGTCGATACTCTTGCTGACTTGTTGTTGCTCTAACAGCAATGAAAACACATCCAAAACTGATGACTCAATGCCACTATCGACCTGATATTCCAACTGCTTCTCAACAAACAATAAGAAGCTCATCAAAGGTGGCGTTATCGTGAAAACCGAGAGCTCATGCTCTAACAAGTGCTGCGGCAACTCCGCCATATCCGCGACAATAAACCGCGCGGCTTCATCCGCCTTAAACGCATGCGCTGTGGTTACCGGAATCACCACACATTCTCCCACGGCCACTTTGCCGACATACCCCACCATTTCAATATTAATACTGCCTTGGATCGGCAATACCAATTGATGATGGTCATCATGAGCATGGGTATTAAATTGCTTGGTGTAAGATCGAATGCTTAAGCTAGATTTCATAATCAACGCCGGAGTAGATCGGTTCAGAACGAGTTAAAACACGAAACTACATGATTTGAACAAATGAGTCACTTCGGGTTGGCATTTGTTAGTACCCTAACCTATTCTAATGGCGATCAAAAAAGCCGCTCAAGCATCAATCACAATGCTCAAACGGCTTTTTATTAGAGTCTAATTAGCGCTGCCAAGAGCCGTTAGCCAAACCGGCTATCGCTCATGAGCTCAATCGCCATATCACACTCGATTATTTTTGAAGTTGCTCTTTAGCCGCTTCAACCTTAGAAAAATCTAGGTCAAGCTCTTCAACTGCTTCTTTGATTAGCGCAGGGTTTTGCATTACCTGACCCATCAGCATTTGAAGTTTGTCTTGAGGTAAACCAAGTTGGCTGATTGTCGCCATTGCTGCAAGAGGGTTCTCTGTCAACGTCTTGAATATCTCGCTGATCTGCTCGTCGCTAATATTGTTCTCTTTCAACATTGCTAAAATCGGGTTCATTTTTTTGCCTTTGAAACACTAAATTAAGTAGGAGCACAGCATACCATCTAGCTGTGCTCGATTGTACTAACAAGTGAAGCTTTGGTTTAACGCGAACCGCACTTTTCCCAAACGCAAATAATGCTTGGGCTTAACGAGATTCCAATGGGTAAGAACGGTAGCTCCACATGCCATAAGTTCTTAGAGCATCACGGTAGATACCTAATAGCTCACCACTGCTCGCTTTCTTAAGATCTTCTAGCGGCTTGTCTGGGTAAGAGACCGTATCGAAGGTAATGCCCTGAGGGCCAGTTTGCCAGCTAGCAATTTCAAACAGAGTTTGACCACGACGAACATGGCTTGCCGAGCTGATAATGGTCGCGTGTTTAATATCATGACGAGCAAGCGCATAGCTACTGAACAAGGCATTGCCTACCGTGCTGGTCGCGTAGTTCTCTTCAATGATGCGGTCTTTGCTTACCCCTTTTGAGATAAGCCAATCCGCCATTAACTTACCTTCTGTCTTATGGTTCTTAGGCACGCCGCCGGTTAACACGATCATCGCGTCTGGGTTCGCTTTCGACATTGCTAATGTCGTTTCAAGACGTTCAATCAAGATCTCATGCATAGAACCATCAGGGTTAAGCGCGTAACCCAAAGTGACGATGGCACCGTGGTCGCTCAACAGTCCCTTATCCGCAGACTCTTTAAGAGGTGTTTCTAACACGCGGTCGACCGTTGCAAAAATACGTTTGATGTCTTCTGCTTTACCTTTGTTCAGGCTTTCCAGCTTCTCCATGTGCTTATTCGATTCACTTTCATTGCCTTCAAATCGCTGCCAAACCGCTAGATACGCATGAAGGTCGACATCGTCTGGCGCAACCGTCAGTGCTTGTTCAAACAACTCAATAGCGCGTTCTGCGTTCTTGTTGTAGATCTGAGCGTTCGCTGCCGAGATCAACAAGTCAGTACGGTAAGGTTCTAGCTGGTACGCTTCTAACAATCGGTTAGTCACAATTTCCATGTTGCTTGGCATTTTAGCCGTGAAGCCCGCGTGTGAAATTCTTGCCGGAGACTTAAACGCCTGCAACGCATCAAGAAGTAATTGGTCGACAACTTGTCGCTTAGTCACCAACTGCGCGTAATCCGCTGAAGCCTGTACTGCGCCATCGTTAGCAGCAAAAGAATAAGGTGTTGCGCCAAAAGCGAGCATGCCACCAAGAGCGAGGGCGATAATGTTCTTTTTCATGGAAAGATCCTGTGTCGTTAAGTGTTCACATCAGATTTGCTCACCAATGTAAGCCGCCAAGATTAAAAAACCGTGAACCAAACCTTACTCTCCAAGGTTAATATTCATTTGTTGCATAAGATGTGGCTGCAGATCACGATTTTATGCGCCAGAGTAAGCTCAAATATCCAGATAGCTTCGAGTTATGAGTGGCTCCCTTAATGATTTTGGAATATTTAACTTCGAATCCCACATGCCTATTCCATCTAAACCCGTAAGTTTCGAAGCTCAACATCAAACCTAAATGTGCATTTTATGTCCATTATTTCAGCAACTTAAAATGCTATCTCTCTACAAGTCGACGCTCATTCACGTTTGCTCAACCAAGTTCAAAAAGCACAGAGTGTGATATCAAATCAGTCAATTCACAGAAAATTCAAAAATCAACATTGAACGATCGTTCAAGTGGTGCTTTAATAAATGACCAATACAAGGAGTTACCCCATGCTTAAGTTCTATTTTCACCAAACACCCAACCCAATGAAGATCGCTCTGTTTTTGGAAGAGACAGGCCTAGATTTTGAACTTGTTCCTGTTGATACCTTAAAGGGCGAGCAACACACACCGGAATATCGCTTAATAAATCCGAACGGTAAAACACCAGCCATTGAAGACGATGGGCAACGCGTGTTCGATTCAAACGCTATCCTTCTGTACCTATCAGAGAAGATTGGCGAGCTTGGGGGACAACCAGAAGACAGAGCTGAACTGCTCTCTTGGATGATGTTTATCGCGAGTGGCCTTGGCCCTTATTCTGGTCAATCGGTACACTTCCGTCATGCCGCGCCAACAGGCCTAGACTACGCTGTGAACCGTTACCTACGTGAAGCACAACGTCATTACGAAGTGTTAGAGAAGCATATGGAAGGTCGTGAATTTATCGTCGGAAATGAGTACACCATTGTTGATGTCGCTGCATGGGGTTGGATTGATAAAGCACCTTTCGTGCTTGGTGAAGAAGGCCTAGAACCTTACCCGAACTTGAAGCGCTGGTTTAACGCAATCAACGCCCGCCCTGCAGCACTGCGTGCTCGCGAAATCGGCAAAGGCGTTGAATTTAAAACTGAACGTGATGAAGAAGCGAAACGAGCACTGTTTCCTTCGAATTATGCGAAGTAGAAGTAGTAAAGCCTGACAATGAGGCTCAGTAGTGATCGGCTGGGCCACTTTTCTCTATTTCCCTCTCAAGTTAAATTCAAACTACACCCTCCCTCTTCGTTCAACATCCTTCGACCTTGATTCTGTTGCACCAACTAACCTATTTTATATGCGTTCTCAAAGCCGTAAGTAACTGTTGTAAGTCATAAAATACAGATTTAGAGCTACTTGATATGAGATCATAATGATATTCTATATTTCATTAAACAATTCATAGGCTTTTAAACGAGCCTTTAAGTCGATCTAAGCGTGGTTTGTATATGATGGGCATCGAGCACGATGAAACTAGATTCCTTGTCGATAAGCAAGTTCACCAAGCAGTAAGTGGCACGTACGACGGCTTACTTTCTCTAAATGATATCCAGAATTTATCTGGTAAAAAACTTGTGATCAGCTTTAATGGCTCAACTCCAACATTGGAAAAAGATGAAGTGAAAGTTATTGGTAGATTTGCATTTGTGTTGGAGATGGCTTAATGAACACCCCGGATAACCAACACGATCTAAAGTTTGGATACTCTACAAAAACCAGAACGTTACAAAAGGTAAGTCAAAAGCTTGAGCAAGGTTTTTATATTCTCTTAACCGTGCTCGGCACCGCCTCTTTTACTTATGCTGGCGGGTTTGCAAGTGGCGCAAAATCTTTTTTCAGTCTAGAGGACGGGAGTGCTTGGCACCATATACAGTTCTTTTCTGGATTCATATGGATTCTAGAAGCCTTATGGGTCCTACTCTCTTATCCTTACCTCCACTTTCTATTTGCGTGCATGTTTTTATATTTAGGGATTAGTGGCACGGGTAAAGATTATGAAAACTTATCCAATAAGAATAAAAAGTTAGAAGAGAAACTTTCGGATCAACAAAATATACGAGAGATAGTGACTTCTAATCAAGAGGAAATAGCTAGGCTGAACGGCCTGTTGCGAGAGAAACACCAAGAGCTGGTGACAACTTGGTTAAAAGGAACATTTGCTTATTTAATGAATGACGATGATGCAGTAGTAAAGGACAATACACACGCCCGTGTGAGTATTTATTATGCTTATAACAGTCATTTCTATTTGCTCGCACGGTACTCACCGAATGCTGAGTACAACCAAATCCATAGACAAAAATTTGCAATGGGTCGGGGTATTATTTACGAAGCATATCAACACTTAGAAGTTCATGAGAACTCATTGACAGAGTATAATTCATCAGAACCTGATAAGTTCTACACTGCGATTGAAGAAAAGTACCCCCTAAAAAGAGAGCAACTAGAAAACTTTAATATGAAATCTTGCCGATATTTTGGCAGGGCAATAAGAGAAGCAGATGTTACACAAGGTGTTATTCTGATTGAAAGTACCAAGGGCTGTGATTTATGCGAAAATCAAGTTCAGCGAACACGTGAGCATTTTGAAAAAAATTGGAGCCACCTAAATCAATTTGTTAGACATGGTATTGAGCATGACATCAACAGTAAATACCATGAGGCAATGAAAACCGACATAGACTTTCTAGACGACTTAGATCAACGACCTGCCCCAGAGGTAGATGTATTAGATAGTTTAGCCCCAACGTCAGAGGTATCAGAATGATTCCAATTCAACAGATCATTGCTTATTACTGCCTCAATTACCCGTACCCTAACGAGTTATCTAATGCTCGTTTGACTAAGTTGGTATACCTAGCAGATTGGTTTAGCGCTTTGGCAGATCGTCAAACAATGACTCATATTAACTGGGTTTTTAACCACTACGGACCCTATGTTGATGACGTAATTAATAGCGTGAGCTTTAACCCTAATTTTTCAATTACATCAACAAGAACAAACTTCGGTTCATCAAAAAAAGTAGTGTCATATCTAGGTCCCAATATTTCAACTGACTTACCTCTTAGAACTCGTCAAATTTTAGACCTCGTTATAGATAAAACTAAAGATATGTATTTTGATGATTTCATTAACTACGTCTATTCAACATACCCTGTACGTGCGCAAAATAGATACTCTGAGTTAGATCTCGTTTCATTGGCTAATGAGTATCGAAATAAACCAATCAATCATAATTAGAACAAGGCTTAACTCAATGGAAAATTTAGTTGTACAAAAATTCTCTGGAATAAACTTAAATGACTCATTTTTTGATACTTTGAAAGCTGACTACGTAGAATTTTCGTCTTGGTTTAACCGAAAAGCAGATAATAAGGCTCTTGTTCTATACAACGATCAAGGAACAATTGAAGGCTTCTTATATTGTAAGTTTGAACAAGGCCCAGGAGATGATACAAATCCTTTGCTACCAAATACGCAACATATGAAGGTTGGTACATTTAAATTCAACCCAATGCAAACACGCCGTGGTGATCGTTACTTGAAAAAAATCTTTGACTACGCATTGGCTCAAAATCCAAATGTAGAAGATATATATGTGACTGTTTTTGGTCAAAAACACCAATACCTTGCAGATCTATTTAAGCGCTACGGGTTTGAAGATTATGCAACAAAAACAACGCAAAACGGCACTGAAAATGTTTTATTGCGAGATTTGAGAAAAGTCAACGGCGACGTAGATAAAGATTACCCGTTCGTCCCTACTAAAGGAAATAATAAATATCTACTGAGCATCTACCCACAACATCATACTAAGTTATTTCCCGACTCCATATTGCATACCGAAGGTACAACTATAGTTAAAGACATCTCACATTCGAATAGCATTCATAAAGTTTATATTTGCGGCATGTCTGGAGTTCTAGACTTCAAACGGGGAGACGTCGTTGTTATATACAGAACTAAAGATGATAAAGGCCCAGCGGAGTTTACAGCTGTCGCCACTTCACTTTGTGTTATTGAAGATGTCCACACTCTTTCCAAATACAATAGTGAGGATGAATTTGTAAAAGCATGTATTAAGTTTAGTGTATTCAGCGATGCAGAGTTACGCCTTATTTACCGACAGAATAAATACACCTATGTTATTAACTTTACATATAATGCTGCGCTTCCTAAGCGCCCTATTCGTCGAGATCTCGCTGATAAAGCAGGCTTAAATAGAAATGACTACTGGGGTGTAATGCAGCTAACCGATCAACAGTTTGATAATATTGTTGATATCTCAGATCTTGACCGAAAAATCTTGATTTAAATAATGTGGTAAGAAGCACGATTTAAGTGCTTCTTACCTTTTTAACTAAGAATCGTCAGTAACGTGGCTATAGGTGTAGCTGATTGGTAATTAAATAAACCTATAGAATTCTTCTTGCAGTATTCTTCGGCTCTAGCCGTTTCTTTTACTTGAAGTACCCTCAATACATCAGCGCTAATTGCTTTACCATCACGCTTCAACAAACGTTCATGAACGATCGGGGCATCACATGTAACGTTAATCACTGCAACAGGAGAAATCGCATCGAAAACCATATCATCTAATACGATGATCTCTTCCTCTTTCCCCATCAGACAGAAGTGACCATCTAACAAAAACTTATCTTCTTTTATCTTGCTCAACCCTCGGATCAAAGCTTCTTGATTTCGTTCTGCCGTCGTAACAACTTTACTATCTTCAACGTATTCGGAGTTTTGCTTTATCAGTTCACTGCATGAATAAACAGACAGCCCCAACTCAGATTTCAATTGATTACAAAGCGTACCTTTCCCGACACCATGTATACCTGATACAAAATATATGTCTTTCATTTAGCTAGCCTTCTTATATAAAAAGCCGAGCGTTAGCTCGGCTTAATCACTAATTCATACACAAATTAGATGCAGAATCGATGTATTTAAATGACTGAGGTGCTTTGAAGTTGGGTTCAACCTCATAAGGATCAATAGGTATATCATATTTTTTAAATTGTTTTATTTGAATAGCATATGCAATTTCACGATCAGAAAAGTACATATCAAAAAACTGTTTTTTAATACCAGAATCTTTCTTCGTTTCTTTCCATAAATCTTCTGGGTGATTCTTTAGAATACTACCAATCTCAAACTCACCTACGATCTTGCCCTCTGGCATTGTTGAATAGATTACAACAGACGTGACTTCTGGGCGTTTGAAAACAGCTTTCCTATACTCGAAAAGTTTCTCCCCAGACATAATCTTTTCTACAAATTCAGGTTTTATAGACAATAACGCTTTCATCATTTAACTCTTAATTCTGTTCTGACCGCGAATATTAAACCTATAAAGGCCAAATAGCATCAGAAAAACTGACATTGTGAGAAATAACTCTCGTTGTAAAATCAGCACCTTCCAGGCACTGTGTTAATATACAGTACAATCTTGTGATTATCTATCAATTAGCTCAAAACAACCCGTACACATTGTTCTTTCCATCTTCTTCAAAGCCTTTAATCTGAGGGTGCTTTGGTTCTCCACCAAACAATAAAATATACAGCTTTCGGTCTTGATACGTCCCCACTACATAGTGGTCTTTCTGTATCACAAACTCGATAGTTTCGGCTTCATCATCGGAACTCAGATATTTAATATCGACCAACTTACTCACTTTAAGCCAATCACGTACTCGACTTCGATTAATTTAAAAAGTGCTTTATAAGTCCCAAACAAAAGAGCCGCTAAAAGCGGCTCTTGATCTTCAAACTATTCGAACTCGTTCAGATTACTCTTTACCGAATACGTTGTTCTCTTGCTCTTGTACACGGATGAAAGTCGTACGCTTAGTTAGCTCTTTAAGCTTTGCTGCGCCTACGTATGTACAAGTTGAACGTACACCACCAAGGATGTCAGAAATTGTGTTGTGAACTGAACCACGGTATGGAAGTAAAACAGTTTTACCTTCCGCAGCACGGTACTTAGCAACACCACCTGAGTGCTTGTCCATAGCCGACTGAGACGACATTCCATAGAACTTGGAAAAAACGAATACAATACATTAAAAATCAATATGTTAATTAAAATATAATGTATATAAAAACAGTGACAATTGACGTTTTATCTCCATAAATAACGCTGTTTTACAATGAATGCCGCCATTTTTGTCGCCACTTTTTGCGAGCGAACCAGTACCCATAACCTTACTTAGTATTTACACAGCAAATGTATTACATGTAAATTATTTATACCTAACCCAAACGCCTTTGCTTGCTGCGTCTGGATAGGTCAAGTTCGGGGGGAGCTTGACCGCCCTATTATCAATACGGGCTATGCGCTCGATACTTTTCTAATACTAGCCTTACGTTTTCCCACAACTCTTCAATGTCTCGATACTCTAA
The DNA here is from genome assembly GCF_041439035.1 of Vibrio sp. 1F263. Lineage (NCBI taxonomy): Bacteria > Pseudomonadati > Pseudomonadota > Gammaproteobacteria > Vibrionales > Vibrionaceae > Vibrio > Vibrio sp. 1F263. The sequence continues at coordinate 246,898 of NZ_JBGONI010000002.1, forward strand.
GTAAAAGCCGCTATCAATAAATTCAGCACCGCTTGATGAAAACCACGGTTGCGTTTCACCTTTGCCACCTACCCCTAATTCAAACTTAGCGCAGTACTTTCCGCCAGTTGGTCGAATTTGGAATTTGATGTGATAAGTCCAATGGGTTTCTGATTGGCAGCGTTCGTACTTTGCAGGTAACCAACCCGAATCGTAAAAGTTTGGTAATCGACTTGCAGGTAATTGGTATTGTGACAGTGGAAGTGTTGGCATTGCACTACGGAGTTGGCTAGCCATTTGGTTGAACGCGTTAATGTAGGCTTCTTTAATGTGTGCTGCTTTGGTACCTGTAAAACCCATAACCAAGAACATGAAGCCATCTTTGGTCATTTCATACAGGGGTAAAGTACGCCCTCTTTTGTCCTTATATTCATTGCCCGTAAAATTGCGGTCAATGAATTCATCTGAACATTCTAGGCTTCTTAGTTTACGTAAAACATCATCATGACGCTTATTAAAAGCTTCTGCGATTTTCAATGAAGTGGTGCGAATTTGCTCACCTTGGTTAAAGACAAGATCAGATACAGTCAGGGTAAGGGAAGTTGTATTAGGCATGATGGCCTCCGTAAGTGATTTTTATATCACCACACAAAGGTACTAATCTTCGGGTGGTGAACTGAACAAGGTTAGTACTACCGCACTTACGAAACGGCGCGCCGAAGCGCCCTCGCCCAGCCCACCATAATGCTGATAGTACGTTTTTTAGGTAAAACGCCTATGTTCAGGTGTGCCAAAGCCGCACATAAAAAAACCAGCAAAACGCTGGCATCCATGTGCCGTAAGTTACTGCGGGGTACTAATCCCGACACTGGATTTTGCCAGTGCTGTTACAGGTTAACGATGTGAAAGATCGCTGTCAAACGTTTAATAGCGTTGCATATTGTATAGAGCGCGGTTCTTACAATCAGCTTGCCTCACCCATGAACGTAGAAAGGATCGAGACAAAAACAATTCCAGGGAAGACACGCAGTTCCAGAGTCACACTAAATTATTGATTAATTTAGATTCGTTTTATTTCTACTGAAATACGAGACACAATTACTCTTTATCGCCCAAACTGGTTAAATTTTAACAGTGACAACTATCCGGCCAGAGGGGACATGGGAGCATATACGTCAGAAAACCTTTTTGGCCCCGTTCTTTCACGGTATGTCGAAAACCAAGTCCATTGTGCGTTGTTGATGTTTTCAAACATTGTCTTCCCCATTGATGTTGATTCATACTGACTACGTTGATATCGCAGTCTTTGAGATCAAAGTCGAAAAACACATTCGTCGGTTTTTTATTTCATCGGTATACCAACACCCGCATCACCGTAAGAGTGGCTGCCTTCACTATTGCAAAAAGCGCCGCAGATGGGCGCAGGCCTGCGTAATATGCCTAAAAAGTTCAGGAGCCTTATCTGGGGCGATGTCCAAGGCTGTTTTTCTACTCAATTAAGCATGCTGGTTGAGTGGTTAAACAGAGTTACTTGGGAATACCAGACAACACATCCTTTGGGTGTGCGTATTCTACTACAAGAATACACAAGCCAGTTTGTAGCACGGCTCTTGAGAGAGAGCCCATTGTTTTGTTCTTTTAAAAGAGCAAAACAATGTCCTTAAAAGGAGTTTGAATAATGCAAATCGTATACGGATATTGTCGTGAAGATGATGCGGTGAGTTTATTAGGCCGCTTTGTTGCACAAGGGGATTTTGTCAGCTTCAAAGAACTGGGGCCGGTCGGGCGTGAATACATGGCATTTGCTGCTTTATTGCCTTTTACTGACCGCCTCCCCTTTCCTTTCTATTGGAAGGGTGTTCATTTCGTTTCAGTTCAAAAACACACCCAATCAGTCCGTCAACTCACGCCACCACCATCAAAGAATGCTCGCAAAAAACATTATCGTAAACTCAAGAACACAATCATGACCCCTCAAAATTGGAAACAACACGTCAGTCGCAATCGCGGTTTGAAGTCTGTAAACGCTTCCTTGTTGCCTTTAATGTAATCAAGAAGACCCATAGGGCTCAACGGCAACACCTTAATTCATGCGGCTCCAAGCATGCCCAAAAGTATGACGAACGAACAACGTCCATTTTTCAACCCACCAGATGCACGACACCCCTTTTGATAAAAGCGGTGCGATGTCGTGCCTCTTTTATTTACATTTAAAGGTAACCACATGAAAGATAAAACCTCACGCTTCAACCTTCCTCTTACGTATTGGCGTCACTTTTGTACGCTACTGGCCGTCTACTTTGCCTGTGCGTCACCCGCTTACGCCGATGACCTTTTTGCCAGTGGTAAAGATACCGTGACCAACACGGTAGGGACGGGGTCTTCTGGCGAGTTCTACATTCTGGTGGCAGGCCTGATTGGCGGCATCATCGTGGGCATCATGCAAAAGAACTGGGTGGGTGGCATCATCGGCTTTTTCGTTGGCGTGGTGTTCTGGGAAGTTGGTAAAGGGTTTGTAGGCTTATAAACCACATAAGGAGAGCGCGAAACTATTCGCCCTATTTCACTATGGATCATCAAGACAAACAAACCCTCTTCGCTTTTCCAAACTACTTACAAACCGACGTCAAAATAGTCGGATTTCCAATCGATGAAATACTCCCTTCTATCTTGTTGTTTTTGATGTTGTTCAACATCAATCGGTTGGTCGCGGTCGCCGTGTGTATCGGCTTTTTCCTCACCATTCGCAGCTTAAAAGTCCGACACGGCCCCAAATTCATCATTCACTTCATCCACTGGTATGGGGATGACACAGCGAATAAAACCATTTTTAAACGCACGCCCCCAGCCACAAAAAAATATTGGATTTACTGATGCTCAATGAACATAACGGCGAGGCGCTTAAAGCGGCTCGCTTTATCAATTACGTCCTCACCGCGGTGGTGTTGATCACCGCCTTAGGAACCGCTGGGTTGAGTTTTGCTTTATTAAGCCAAAACCAAGCGGAAAAGCGCACCTTCGTGCCACCTCATATCGACCGAGCGTTTACGATCTCAAGCGATGCGGTTGATGAAGCGTATCTTTCTATGATGGCCGATTGGTGGATACACCTAAAATTTAATGTCACGCCCTCTAACGTTAAACGTCAATTCAACTTACTCATTACCTACGTGCCGCCTAAATACTGGAGTGGCTTACAAGACAAGTTGATGCGAGAAGCCGAATTTATCATCGAGAACGACGTCACCAGTTTTTTTGAAGTTGACACGCTGTCTATCAACCTGAATGAAATGAAAATACGGGTCAAAGGCACGCTCAACAAAACCATCGCGGGGCGCACACTTGACCCTGAGCCCGTGACGTATCTACTCCAAGCCGATTACTCAAGTGGCTTGATTGAACTTCACACCATCGCCCAAGAGATACCGTTATGAAAATACGCTTGATTTATGCTTTTTTTGGTTTGTTGTTACCCATCATGAGCCACGCCCATACGATTGACGCAAAGACCTACTATTTTGAGCAAAATGATACCATTGTGTTGCCCTTATCCTCGGTCAACACCAACCGTTTAGTAGTGAAAGACGACAAGATATTAAACCTTCATTGCCCTAGAGGGTTTTGTCTCGCTAAAGCCAATCAACGAGACCAATCGGGCTCTATTACCGTCAAACTCAACATCGCCTTGCCTTTTACCGCGCACGTCACCACAGAGAAAGGTCAAAATTTCTCGCTTTTTATCAACCCTAAAGCCGTCCCTGCGGTGGTGAATGAGTTTATTCCGCTTCGCTCTACTGCAGAGAAAAGTGTCTTTGAAAAAGATCTCGAATACCCTTTGGCCTTGGGGCAACTCACCAAACAAATGATACATTGGCAGCGTTCAAAGACGCCTATCCCAGGGTTTCGTGTCCATCCGATTGACCCCGAAACCCTCCCCAAAGACACGTCGCCACTGGCCATTATTCCGCAGACCCTTTTTGTAGGCCGCCCCTTCTCAGGGCTTATTTATCAAGTTAAAAACCAATCCAATGACACCGTCACTCTGACCGAAGCGCAATTTTACAGTTACGCCAGTCGGAGCGCCTCACTTGACCGTTATACCTTACCCCCAGGTGAATCTACACATCTGTACATCATCACAGGAGGTCGCGAATGAAACGATTGAAACAGTGGCTTTTTAGAGAGTCAGACTTAGAGGATGGAGTGCTCGCCAATGACCAAAGTAAGCAGCGTAACCAAATACTCAGCCTGTTAGCCGTTGCGCTCTTAGTCGCAGTTTTTTTTGCGTTTAAAGCCTTTAAACAACCTCGAACCTCGCTAGATACTGCGAAAGAAGTCGTTGAGTCAGCCCCCAATTTTGGGGAAATCATTACTGATGATTTTACCGACAAAGACAACCGCTCAGCCTTGACCTTACAAGGTCAAGACATTGAAGACGTCAAAGAAAAGATGGAAAACCTCAATCGAGACGTCGATCGTTTGATGACGAGCAACGAAAATACGATTTCGCAAATGAAGAAAGAGAACGAGATCTTACGCGAGGAATTACGCCAACATCAAGAAGCGCAGCGCACCATCGCCTTGCCATCAACCCAATCGCTATCCTCAAAGGAAGCCGGTCACCTCACCGTCATGGGAGAGCCTGCGCCGTTTGGCTCGCGCCCACTTCCTCCCAAACCTTTACCCTCTTACGCCACCAATGATCTGCAAAAAGAGAGCTTTCAATACAGCAAAGCCGATAAGGCCTCGTTTGATGACCAAGGGCAAGCGTTTGACTCGTTTGATTTTTTTTGGACAGCCTCCTCAGAGTCAGCGTACCAACGAACCGTCGACAATTACGTCCCGTCGGGCACCTTTGTGACCGCCAAAATCACCGGTGGCGCCGATGCCAATGCCGGGGCGTTCGGCCAAAGTGATACCGCCCCCATCGTGTTTCAAACCGTGCATGAAGGCGTGTTGCCCAATGGAGAAAAGAGCCACCTCAAAGACTGCACCATCATTGGGAGCGTGTACGGTGACCTTTCTTCCAATCGCGGCGTGGCGCGCACTCACACCCTCAGCTGCATTCGGGACGGTCGAATTTTAGATATCCCCGTTCAAGGCACCGTCTTTAACTTTGGGCGCAATGGCATCCGTGGCACCTCGATTTTACGTAACGGCAAAATCGTCCAAATGGCGGGGATCTCAGGCATCTTAACAGGACTGGGTGAGACCGGGGCGGGCTTGGCCAGCACCACCTCAACCTCAGCGCTTGGCTCAACGTCGAGCCTCAACAGCAAGGATGTGGGATTAAGTTTATTGGGCAATGCCACCTCGGACGTGGGGAGTAAGCTTTCGGATTACTACATTGCCTTAGCCGAGTTATATCACCCCTTCATCGAAATCAATCCAGGGGGCATCGTGAATATCGTCTTTACGAAAGGGTTCCCTCTGGATGATGAGGAAGCGATCAAACGCTATGTTGATCATCAGACAAAAGAGCAAGAGCAAGCAAAACCAGACACCCTTTTAGAAACCATCACACTCAACCCTCTCGCGGCAGAAGTTAACCAACAATTAAATTAAGGTCGGCTTTTATGACTATCAAACTTTTCACAGCGCTGCTTATTAGCCTACTAGCAGGTTGCTCTGCGGGCTTTCAAGATGAATTTAGTTGCCAAAAAATCGGCGGTATACCCGGCTGCGCCAGCATGGATGACATTCGCAACATCTCGACACACCCAACAACACAACAAGTCGCCGAGGCTAACGTCCTGGCTTCCCACCCTTTTGCCTTACTGCCAAGACGCACCCGTGAAGGCCATCCTATTCGAACCCAAGACACGGTTAGGAAGGTGGTGATTTTTCCCTTTACTTCGGATGACACCACCACTTACCTCGACACAATGGATATTTACATTGTGTTAGACGAGTCTACCTGGACAGGTCGCCCTGTTCAGGCTATCAAGAAGGATTAACGCCATGGGCGTCTCAAAAGATTTAAAGGGTTTTTATCAAGAAGCCAAACGTGAATATAACCACCTTCATTCTGAACTGCCTTACCGCACTTTTGATGCGCAGCACAGCCTCTTTCATAACAAAAAGGGCGTAGGATTTGGATTCAAATTGAGCGTCTTAACGGGGGCGAATGACGACATGGTGGAGGCATTTAACCGTCTCATCATGGATTTACCGCCTGGCCATAAATGGGATTACCATTTTTCCATGATGGGCCACAACCACGTGAGTCATTTGATTGAGCAAAATACCGCCTTGAAATCCGCTCGTGCGGGTATTTGCAGTGAATTAGCAAAACAAGAAGCCGATTACGCCAACTTTGCGGCTCACCACGGCTTTTTTCATCGTCAGAAGCATTACTTTGACATCAAAGATTACAGCGCGTGGTTGTTTGTCTCCAGTACGGACGATGTTGATAGTGTGTTGGATTGCAAAGAGGCGCTCACCACGACTTTATCCCAAATTGGACTGGAGCTCACGCCGCTTACCCCCGAAGGCTTAATCAACTACGTCGAAGGCATTCTCAATTTTGACCCCACACAAACCGCCCCTCGCGGATCTGACTACGCACCAGAAGCGTTGATCTACAAACAAGTCCTCTCTCCTGATACCGAGTTTTTAACTCGCCGACATTACACCGACGTTCGCTTTAGTAACCGCCAACATCAAACGGTGACCTCGCGGATCATTTCATTGGGTTTACGCAGTACACCTCGAACTTTCCGCCTTTACGCCTTGCCCGATTGTTTTGCGTCCTTAAAGAGCGTGGCCAAAAATGTGCAATGTCCACACCTCATGACCCTCAATTTTCGCCATCAAGAATCGGGCAGTTTTGCGACCAAAAATGGCGGACGCCTTGGAGAGCTGGAAAAAACACTCAAGTCCCCGATGGCATTTTTCTTCCCTCAAGCGAAGAAAGAGCAGAGCGAACGCGAGCAAATTCGAGATGAAATGTCGGATGGCATCAACAGCATGGCATACATGCACCTGACGCTGACGTTATTTACCAACAAAAAATCCGAGCGACTGCATCGCACTACTGCCATTAACGCCTTTCGCTCTGGCGGGATTGATTTACAAACCGTCTCGATGCTGCAAAGCCAAGCGCTCATGACGACCTTACCGTTCATGATGACCGATGGGTTTTGGGCCGATTGCGACCGTGCTGGACGCATTCAAACCGTAAAAACCGGCAATGTGGCCAACCTCTTGCCTCTTGTGATGGACGTAAAGAATTTCAGTGGCGGCATGATGCTTCCCACCATGCGCCAACAAGCCTTTTGGTTTAATCCGTTTAATTGTGGCTCAGATAACTACAACATCGCCCTGACCGGAGGCTCCGGGGCAGGAAAATCCTTCTTTGTGCAAAAGCTCGCCGAAACCCTCTTTGCCATGAACGGTAAAATCTGGGCGTTAGATAAAGGAAAGAGCTTTAAAAAGCTCACCTTGATGCTTGGCGGCCGCTACATGACGGCTGAGAAGATTTACCTCAATCCATTCACTCATCTGGAACGCATTGCCATGGGGGATGACTATACCGATGAAAAAGGCGAACAGGTCAACCCTCTCAAGGAAACGCTGCACACCATCACCGGACTCTTTGCGACCATGGCCTGCCCCACACACGAAATGGGAGATTTTGAAAAATCGGTCCTCGGTGATTGCATCATTGCGGCTTGGCAGGCACACAAAAGCGAGACGTTGGTTGACCATGTGCAAGAAGCGCTGTTTGCGGCGGCCGAAAAACAAGGCGGTGATCGCCGCCTTTCTGATATCGCCATGCAACTGAATAAATACCGCTCAGAGGGGATCTACGGTGACACCTTCAATAAACCGTCCATGCTGGATCCCAATGTCCACTTTACCACCATTGAACTCGACGGATTTCCCTCGGACATCATGCGACCGGTGATTTTTGCGCTGATGTCGAGCATCACTCAGCAGATGTACCTTTCAGGCTCTCGTTCAACGCCGAAGATGTGCATCATTGAAGAGGCGTGGTCTCTGATGGCTGGCTCTAATGCACAGGCACAAGAATTCATCAATACCGGTTATCGCACCGCCCGAAAATTTGGGGGTTCGTTTTGCACCGTGACGCAAGGGATTGAGGATTTTTACAGCACACCTGAAGCGCTCGCTGCGTTCAATAACTCCGACATTCACATCACTCTGCGTCAAGGCAGTGGATTGGCGAAATTCATCAAAGACAATCCTTCACACTTTTCACCCTATGAGCAATTTGTCATCAAGAGTTTTGAAAAGTCCTCCATCGCCGGTTACAGCTCTGTCATGCTAAAAACCGGTGATGTAACGACCTTTCATCGCTTGTTTGCCGATCCTTTTACTCGTGCGTGCCTTTCGACAGAGCCGCATGAGTTTGAGTACTGTGAAACCTTGATGAACCAAGGCGTCCCACTCATGGATGCGGTCAATCAAACCGCAGAGCATTTTTACGGACCAGAAATTGAGATCTTCAACACCCTCATCTATGGTAAGGAGGCCAAATGAAATCCATCCGTCACACACGTCTTGTCGGTGCCCTGTTTGCCATAGTGTTGATGATGTTCACGCTGATGGCCGTCAAGCTCAACACCGCCCCTCAAATCGTGGTCTTCGATATCGAACAAACGTTAGCGCAATATCAAGACCAACTCATTGAAGCCAACCTCAGCGATCAGGAGCACAGCGCGCAATTGGCGACCTTTGATACGGAACTCAGGCGGCTCTTGAAAGAATACGCGCAAGCGCACCATCTCGTGATTATCGTGCCAGGCGCGCTCATCAGCGGCGCACCGGATAGAACCACCGAGATCCAACATTACGTTATTGAGGCGCTTAAAAAGGAGTCATGATCTTATGATTGTTCACGGGCATTCATTCATCAAACCAACAGCACTCTCAAAGGTGCTCGGTCTCACTTTACTTGCCATCGCCCCCACCGCTCTTAGTCAACAATTTGGGCGTCAAGGCGAACTTTTCCCTATTGCAGAGGTAGACATGTTGCAATGGATTAACAGCAGATTGACACACTTAGAAGCCACGGGAGAAACCGCAAAGATGCAACAGCAGTTTGTGGAGAACGTAGAAAATAACGTGCGAAGACCCCCTCCCGTTAAAGGGTTGACCGCCACCACCGCGCCCAACACCTTTTACATCGACCCATCATTAAAGCTGGCCACCGATATCAAAGATGCACAAGGTAACCTCCTTTATGCTAAAGGCCTCGTCATCAACCCTTTTGATACCGACACTTGGCCAGTCGACATTCCCAAACAATCATTCGATTACTCGTATGTGATTGTCTTTCTTGATGGTGACGACCCAAGCCAGCGCGCTTGGGCTAAACAATACCGCGCAGATAAGCCGATAAAATGGACCCTCACCAACGGCAGTCCAGAAAACGTCGCCACGGAGTTTGACGCCCGAATTTATTTTGACCAACAAGGTCACTACAGCCGTCAATTTCAACTCTCACACATTCCCGCTCTGATTGAACAAGACGGAGCGCGGTGGAAGATCACAGAGATCGATGTGACGCCGTTCACCACCATAAACAAGAGTGCGACGAACACAAAATAAGGAGAAAGACCTTGAGATCCCATGGGTTATTACTGCTTGGTTTGTTCCTATTTCCTTGGCAAACCCAAGCTCAATCCGCCGCTTGTACGGGGCATTTCTTAAATCCATTGTCTGATATTTGTTGGGACTGCCTATTTCCTATGACACTGGGCAGTGTGCCTCTCATTAGCTCGACATACCCTGACACCGCCAACCCAAGCATGCCGATCTCCTATTGTCCTAAACCCCCGCCCATTTTTATGCAAATTGGCTTAAATATTGGGTATTGGGAGCCGTATTCCTTGGTGGACGTGACGCGAGTCCCTTATTGCATGGTCAACATGGGGATGCAGTTGAGTAATGACAATAGCCAACAAATAGGAGGCTCGCAGCACGACTCAAGCAGCAAAACCAGCGGCAATGCTTTTTATCACGTGCATTGGTACAAATATCCGGTGATTTACTGGCTACAACTGATGCAGTCGGCCGCCTGCATGGCCACGGATAATTTCGATGTGGCCTACCTCACCGAGCTTGACCCGTTTTGGGATGATGATGAGATGTCGTTCATTCTTAACCCCGAAGCCATTTTGTTTGGCCACCCCATCACGCAGCTCTCTTGCATCACCGAAGCCATGGCGACCACCACCGGGCGCGTTTTGCCTTTTGATGCGCTTTTTTGGTGTTTAGGCTCACAAGGCAGCGTCTACCCATTAACCGGTAATAGCGCTTACTCTCATACCGGCCCTCAAGTTGGCACACTGATGTTAGAGCGTTTTAATTTTAAAATGCACAGGCAAGGCATTGTGTGGGAAACCCGGGGCGAAGATGGCGCAATCTGTTACCAATGGCCAGAGCCTATCTTGCCGAAAAGTCGCTATCGCTATCAATTGTCGGCACCGATTGGTGATGCCGCTCATTGTTATCCCTATGGCACCACCTCGTCACTTTGGGAGCAAGGTAAAGACAACCCAACCACCGGCGGTAACTTTGGTTTTGTGAACTGGCGAAAACGTAATTGCGTATTTTTATAAGGAAATGAGACGATGTCATTTAGCCCAAGAGCCTCATGGCTGTTACTTATTCTGCTGGTTAGCCCTCTCTCAACAGCCGAGAAGGGTTACTCTCAAGAAGAGCTCAAAGCGCTTGCCAAGCAAGAGCAGACCATTGCAGCGCCAACCAATCACAGTGAACTGACCACCTTTCTTGAACGAGGTCAGCAACATAAGCAAGAAGCGTTGTCGATGAATCAACACCTCGATAACGTGTTGCAAGACTCGCCACTGGCGAGTGTTCTTGGGGTGCCTCAGGAAAATCCAAACAAAAAGGCGCAAGGTGTGATGGTGTTTGTGTCGCTTTCCATGCCAGATAACGCGCTTAGACAGCTACTCAAACAAAGTCAGCAATATCAGGTTCCGCTCGTGATACGTGGGGTACTGCCAGAAGGCATGGTACCGACAGCCTCTCGAATACTGAGTTTGTTAGAAGCGGACGACGAAGAAATGGCCATTGATAGCGGTTTTGCCATCAGTCCACAGTGGTTTCGTCAATTTAACATCACCCACGTCCCCGTGTTTGTGGCCATTGGAGAAGCGTGCAATGAAGCGTCTTGCCCGCAAAGTGATTACGACATGGTTCACGGCAACCTCTCCCTTCCTAACGCATTAACGATTTTAAGCCAAGGCGATGTAGGACACATCGCCAAACAAGTGCTCAATAGGAGTTCCCCTTGAATTCGCCCTTTTCACTACTTTTTGTTTTTCTCTCTTTCAGCGCTGCTCTCTTACTCTCCCTTCATACCCTTGCCGCCCCTCAAGAAAACACATTCTACGACAACGTGGAGTGGGCGAAAAACACCCCGAACGAGGCTTACAATGACTCAGAAATGACGCTTAACCTGTCAGACTTCTGCAGCGACAATAATCCAGGGTGTGAAAGCAAAATCCGACAGCCTGATGAAGCCGGGATGACTGATGCACAAATCACAAACCAATCCACGTCGGAGTTTGGCAACAACGAACACGCTCAAGCGATACAAGAGGGGTTTGACAATAATAGTGCCACCATTAACCCCAATGATGACACGTATCGATTCGCCACCCTTGGCATTGAGAACGCCTATGAAATCAGTCATGGTCAGTCTAATCAGTACGTGGATTGTGACAACGCCACGCAATGCGTCATTGATAACATCGCAAAGCAATGCTACCGACCAACTCACAACCCGGTCCCGTGTGACAAAGTCCCCGTCGCCTCCGTGAGCCTTAGTGAAGTGATCTACCGCTGCCCATCCGGCTGGACAAAGCAAGGGGATAATTGCCAACGCCCTCTCTCACAATGCCGACACGATAATCACAATTACGTGAGGCAAACGGGGGGAACAAGAGGGTTTACAGGGTCAGATACCACGTATTTCTGGGATGGGAAGGTTGTCTCTCCCAACCAAGGCTACACGCTTGGCGATTTAAAACAGACCGACCACATTGTCTGGAAAAGTAACGAATCCTGGTATAAACGCTACCAGATTTGTCGCCCCACCACACAAACGAAAAAAGTCACCTTGAGCTGCTCAAACGGATTCTCCTTATCCGGAGGGAACTGCATCAAGAACAACATTACTTGGCGAACAGAATGCAACCTGATGAACTCATGCAAGATCACTCGCCAGCAATGCATTGAAGGTCGAGCCACCCGCATCATTAATGGCATACCGACCACGCTTGATTGCTGGAAGTATCGGGTTGAGCACCAATGCACTCGACCCAATACGTGCAACGTCCTGCCCGCCGATTGCACCACGACGTCAACCCATTGCAGCCTCCAGCAAAACGGTGTGTGCATTGAGGAGAAAGTCAATAAATCCTGCCCACAGCGGCGCTGCAGTGCCACCCAATTAATCTGTGGAGAAGAGAGCTTTTGTCTGGATGGCGATTGCTTTGAAGCCATGGCGACCACTTCAAACCGCTTTAATGAAAGCACCTCAGCCTTAGCCGCGCTCGCAGAAGCCGCTGACGGTATGGGTAACCCACCGAAGATATTTACAGGCAAAGGCATGAAGTGCACAGACGCCGCTTTTGGTTTTGCCGACTGCTGTAAAGACGGCGGTTGGGGCACGAGTATTGGCATAGCCCAATGCAATGATGAAGAGAAAGCGCTCGGTCAAGCCAAAGAGCAAGGCATTACGATAGCCCTTGGCCGTTATTGCGCAGAAAAGGTCTTAGGCGCGTGTATCCGGGAAAAGAAGACCTACTGCGTCTTTGATAGCAAATTGGCGCGCATCATCCAAGAGCAAGGCTCGAAAGGTCAACTTGGCATCAGTCTGGGAACCGCCAAACACCCCATTTGCGGCGCCCTTACCCCCGAGCAGCTTCAAGACATAGATTTTGAACGCCTCGACTTTTCGGACTTCTACGACGACATGCACGGCAACACCAACCTGCCTTCGGCCACAGAAATCCAAGAGCGATTACACAGCGCTTATCGCCATTAACTTAATCAATGATGAGGACATGATATGGATCCCCTACTCCCTTTACTTGTGGCCACCCTGTCGACAACCGGGTTTGCCATCACCCTTATTCGGCATCTTCTGTTCAAACGAAAACTCCATCAGCTCAAGCAAGAAATGATGAGGCACCAACAACAGCGTGGCATTGATGAAGCACTTTGGACGTTATTTCACACGCGCACCCACAAGATGCTGAGTTTCTGGCAATAATGAGGTCACACCATGAAGGACTTATCCACAAAAACGGTGAACAACTCAATTAACCGATTAACAATCAAATCCCTACCGTTAATGTTGTTGGCTTTATTGGCCTTTCACAGTATCGCCGATGAGCCCCCCAAGGGGTGGCGCTGGTATAACGAGACCAAAGCGCCCAAAGTCCCTCCCAAAGAGGAGGAGAGCCTCCCCCCCAACAGCGTCTCTACCGTGATGAGCGCCACCGAGCAGATGCAATGGTTCCACCGCGCGTTTGATGAAGCGTTAAACGATGCCACCATTAACCCAACCGATGAAGAGAAAAATCTAAAATTGATGAAGCTGAAAAAATTCATCGATGGCAAGACCACGCAAACGGGCATGACCTTCAAAAAGCTCATCAACGAACACCCCGAATACTCGTACACCAAAGACCGCCCCACAGAGCAAGCCGCAAGAGCGACGTACTATCAAGGTATCCAACTCAAAAACGAAGCCACTGTGCGTCAATTGGTACAAGAAGGTTGGGGCCTCTACTTCATCTACGAAGGGCAAGACGCCTTATCTCAAACCCTAGCACCCTCAATCCAAGACTTTGCCCACCGGTACCACATCGAACTGGTCGGGATCAGCAAAGACGGTCAGACCTTTGAGACGATTAATGAAAACCGTATTGATAAGACAGGGCGTGTACAGGTGCGCTACACACCGGCTTTAATGCTGGCCAATATCCACACCAAAGCACTCAAGCCCCTCGCCTACGGCTTCATTTCACAAAAAGACTTGCTCTCTCGCTTTCACAACGTCGCGACCAATTACCAAGACAGCGACTTTTAACTTAAGGACGCCCCGATGAACGCTTTTATCCGCACGTTATTGTTGAGTACGCTGATGACGCTCGCCTCAACCTCCCTCACTCAAGCGCAACCCCCTCATGCGATGACAGGCCAATACGCCTTGGTGTTCTTCCATTTTAGTCAGTGCGCTGAGTGTCACCACTTTGCCCCAACCATGAAGCGGCTAGAGCAAACTACTCAACTACCTGTGTACGATTTCTCCTTTGACGGACAACCCATCCCCGGTTACGCGACGCCTATACCGACCAACTCTGACATCACCGCTGCGTTTTTTGGGGATCTCAAAAACGCCATTACGCCCGCCACGTTCTTAATCAACGTCAGCAATGGTAAGTACGTGCGTTTGAGTGAAGGCAATGTTCCATACACTGAGCTGCTTAAGAGCTACCAAGCCTTGCGCGCCGATGTGGCCATCATGGAGAGTTTACAATGACGCGACCTATCCTCCTGGCTCTCTTAATGAGTCTTTCATGTTCACTTCATGCCGGCGGCTTGGGCGACGCCATGAACAGCTTTTGGGATGACAGCAGTTTTAACAGCAACATCACGAACCCAAGTGCCTATCAGGGTCAATCCGCCACCTACTATAATGCGGGCAGTTTGTTTGCTCGCACCAACATCAAAAACATTCAACTGGCCGCCATCACCTTGCCTTCTGTCAGCGCAGGGTGCGGTGGCATTGACGCCTTTATGGGCGGCTTTTCTCATATTAACTCTGACCAACTGGTGGCTTTTGGTAAAGCCGTCATTGCCAACGCCGTGCCCTTCGCGGTGGATTTAGCGCTGCAAACTTGGGCGCCGAGCATCAAAGAGAATCGGGACAAACTGCAAGCCATTGCTGATCAGTTCCTCACCACCTCGATGAACTCTTGCCAAGTAGCGCAATCGGCGGTCTCTGGTTTAGCGGCCTTTACCGATGGGGAAGCCAAGCGACATGCCTGCGCCACCCTAGGCACGCAAAGCAACGCTTTCGCTGATTGGTTAGAAGCGCAACACGAATGTCGCAACGTCCGTACCAACCAGAGCACACTGGCTAGCAACACCGATGACGCCACGGCGCACGCAGTGAAAGTGAACTTAAATGTGGTGTGGGATGCGCTCATGAAAAGCGCTTACCTTCAAGACAATCAAGAGGTCGCCGAGTTTATCGTAAGCCTCACTGGCACCGTCATTTACGACGCGCAGGGGACGCCAAGCTACATTCCGGCCATGTTAGTGGGTAACGACACCGCCATTAACGCCCTTTTGACCGGAGGGGATTTGGAGGTGTATCGATGCGACAACACCGAGACCTGCCTTTCGATGAGCCTAAGCGCCATCAGCCTAAATGAAAGCCAAGCCTTTAACGCCAAAGTGCGCCACACCGTCGATACGCTCTATGCCCACTTACAATCAGACCAACCTATCACCGACTCAGAGAAGAGCTTTGTTGAACTCAGTGACATTCCTATCTTAGCAATGCTCATTGATGATGCGCACCTCAACCTACAACCAGAAAGCCATTTATACGCTCAAAATATTGCCGCCGATCTCTTGCATGCCTATCTCAACAACATGCTGATGATCGTCAATCAATCCATGACCAACCTCGCTTCGGTTAACCCAACCGACGTCAATCGCACTCTCGAAGGCATCAACAGTGCAAGGGATTACTTACAAACCATTCGAGACCGTCACAAAACAAAATTGAACGCGTACTTAGCCCTCACTGAGCGCTTAAAACGCAAACGAAAGCTCCTTAGCCAATCGGCAAGTGACGCTACCCTATCGAACCTCACCTTTGGCCATTAAAGGAGATCCCCAATGACCTTAGACTTTTATCTCTATGGCGCAGGCCCTCAATTACAACGAGCCTTGAACGCCGTCGCCACTTTTTTTACCACCAACACCTTTGGCTCGTTAATCGAAATCGCCTTACAACTGGCCTTTATCATCAGTGCCACCCTATTTTTTGTGTCTCGAGACGCGAAACATGTGATGCGTTTTATGTTCATTTACTTGGCTATCCCCACTTTTCTTATCAGCATGAAAGCCACCGTCCATATCAATGACGCGCAAAATCCTATGCGCATTTATTACGTGAATAACGTGCCTTACATCGTCGCAATACCCGGTTGGGCGGCCACCACGTTCATGCACGGCTTAACCGAAGGCATTGAAATCGTCTTTAGCAGTACAGAGGATGAAAGCTACAGCTCCTCAGGCATGGTGTTTGGTTCGAATTTATACACGTTGCTTCGTAGCGCCAACGCCGAAACCATTGATCTGCAACGCTATTGGAAAGACTTTTATCACAACTGCATCGTCGGAGACATTCGAATTAACAAAAAATACACCATGCAAAACATCCTGCAAGCACCGGATTTGCTGGGTTTTCTCGCCACAAAATCGATGTCCCCCATTCGTGGGCTCTATAACCCCCAGGGTCAATACAGAACCTGCCGCGACGCGTTTCCTGAACTCACTCAACAATTTGATGAAGAGGCCAATCAAACCATGAATAAACTGGGCGCGTATATCTTGGGACGAGAGAGCAACATCCAATCAACGTTCTTAAGAAACGCCATCGAGAATAGTCACCAAGATTTAATTGGGGTCAGTAACAACGCGGTCGATATTTTAAAACAGAACATGGTCATCAACATGACGCGATGGAACATCGAAAACACGCACCGAGGTATCGCGGCCAACTACGCTTACACCGCCAACCAAATGCAAACCACCACCATGTGGGCCAACATTGGGCTGCAAGCCAAAGAGTTCATTCCAATGATGCACTCGATAGGAGTGATTTTGTTTGTCTGCTTTGGGGCGATCATTGCCATCATTGCCTTGCTGCCACATATGGCGCTGCCTGTCCTTAAAAACTACGTTGGCAGTTTTTTCTATCTGGCCACTTGGCCTATGATATTCACCATCCTCAACGCTATCATGATGTGGTTCTTAGAAGGGGCGACCCAGGGCGCGACACAAGGGTTACGCGGCATTACCCTCTCGAACATGAGCGGCATTGATTACGTCAACACGCGTTACGCCTCCATTACCGGATACTTGATGATGTCCACCCCCGCGATTGCTTTGGCGTTAACCAAGGGCGCAGCGGCCATGATGAGCAGCTTAAACTACCAACTGGCGGGGATGATAAACCAAACCAATGCCCGTACGTCGGCAGCGGCCTCAAGCGGTGACATCAGCCACGGTAATACGCAAATGCAGACCCACACGTTTAATAACGTCAATGGCAATAAGTTTGATACGTCGACATTGCTGAAACAACACGGCAGTACCACTCAAAGCGAAGACGGTATGCTTTCAACGCAATACGGTGATAGAACGGTGTATGACACTAGCCCTACCGCGTCGAATTTCCAGTGGAATGTCGCCAGCTCTAGTCAATACAGTGAAGCGGTGCAAGACTTGCACACTAGCGCTCAATCCAACCTCTCGACACAACAAACGGCCTTGTCACAAAGCACACAAAGTGGCTCTCAATTGATGGCCGATTGGAAAGAGAGTTATTCTTCAACCCAAGGTTACGGTTTAACTCATGGACACGGTGCAACTGCTGCAGCATCAAAAGGCTTAGAGCAGGTCAGCTCCGCCACTGAGCAAGTCAGTGCGGCAACCGGATGGAGCCATGAGAAAGCGAATGCCTTCTTACACTCTGCGTACGGCGGTTATGACGTGAACGCTGGACTGTCAAGCGGCGCTCTCGGTGACGCCGTAGGGTTTAATGGGAGTGTGAACGCGTCCACGGGACAAAAATGGACACAGGAAGACCGCGAAACGCTCAGCAGCATGAGCAACGAACAACAAAGCCAAATGCAAGCCGCTATCGAGTCCTACCGCTCTGGCGCCAACCAAACCATCGAGGCGAGCAACCGCCTCACGGCCGATGAACGTAATACGGAGATGGGCACTTACGCCACTGGCTTTACGGCGAACTTTAGTGAGACACAAGGCTTGATAACGTCCACGACACAATCTCAACAAGAGGTCGATACGCTCAGCCAAGTCAACAGCCAAGAGCAACGTCATCTGGCCAGCCTGACTGAGAAACTGGAAAAACCATTCCAAGCGTTTGTTGAAAACGGGCGTACGAAAGACGAATCAGGACTCATACTAACGGGACAGGGCGACGATGCTCGTCAAGATCGCGCTGACTTATGGGAAAAATTTAAAACAACCGACACGTTTAAAGATTTTGTGCTCGCCAGCGTACCCACTCAAGAAGAGCACGAACAAGCCTTTAACCCTGAGCCGACCCAAGCCGAGTGGCAAACGATGGTGGGGGAACAATTTAAAGGCCAGGCTCTAGGTAATACCGGTCAAACGGTGCTGGAGCAGCATCAGAAACGCGGCGGCACAGAGCGTTATTACAACCCCGACAACCACTCACAAATCGTGGATGAAACACGTGAACAATTTGAGGGCACCAGCAAGCGTGTTGAGCCACCATCAACCTTGCAGCCAACAAAGAAGGAGTAGGATCAAACCCATTCTTAATCTATAAATAATGGTTAATTATTGAGCAATCCAAGTGAGATATCAAAACAACCTAGTATTATACACAGTATAAAATGGAGGATTAGTAATGAATAAATGGACCATATTAGGCTTAATCACATGGTGCTCTTTTTCGAGTTTAGCCAATAATCAAATTCCAGAAATTGATCGCCCCATCAGCAGCAAGAACCCTGCTAGTATGGGTTACTACGTTGAGCACTATCAAGATCCCGATAGCCCTGAGTATCGAGATTTATTGATCGGCGTTCGTGTCGCCGCGGATACCATAAATCTTTATACCACGCGCTTAGACGCTCACAATCAACGTATCGATTATTGCTTGCCAATGAAAAGCCAGGTAAACCGCGAAACATTACGGAATTGGAAAACCGAAGAGTTAATGGAGCTGATTAATAACCAAATTGAACGTAATATTAAAAAATACGGTAAACCAGGCATTAACGGGTCTATCGGTTATTACTTAACAATGGGGCTCAAAGAGCAATACCCTTGCCCGGTACAAAAGCAATTTTAAGCTGTTGGTTTACCCTACCAAAGGTTATGTTTGAGTTGACGACAGATATGCTCTTGAGCAATTTAAAGAACTAGAACAAAGAAACTTTCAAGCCAAAAATAGATTTATATAACAAGTCAATTCTGGTCAAATAAAACCTACTTTCTTAACATCTATTCATTAGATTGATTTCGTTTGAACTCAGCAAAGGCTCTAGCGTGAATCAGAACATCTTCGATCCCTTGTTCGTCATTTAACAAGTCAGCAAAAGAACAATTGTAGTCTGGTAATCCCTGAGCCTTATAGTGTGGTTCCGTAATAAGATACTGTTTCCAAGCTTTAGGTACTGAACCTAGCACTTTCTTTTCTGATAACAGAGTTAATATTTCATCTACTTTAACAGGATACTTAAACCATGATATCGGTTTAATTGCAGGTCCTCGCTTATTTGCCACGTAAGGAGGGAGTTGAGATGAAATCAACTCAGATTCTTGAATGAATCGTACTGTCCAATCTGCAATATTTACCAATTCACCATTCGGAGTACGATTGGGGTGATTTTCAATAATCGGCGCAATGTAACCAATCTTAACTTTACGCTCAGAGATATCATTGAAAGCTTTTATTTTTTCTAAAGCTGGCAAAATATCGGTATCGTTAGTTACAAACACAATTTGCTCAAGCTCAGGATCGGTCAGAGCATCAAAAACAGCTTCAACAGCAACATTGACATCACTTTTCTTCTCTTCAAGCTTCCAAACTTTAACTCGACTAGAATCTTTAGGTAATATCTCTTTACCATTTTTATCCAATTCAAAAGCTGGGTATGTAACAGGACCACACTGATACTTTCCTGGAATCTTCTTGATATTAGAACCACAAACAATTTTCAAAGCTTTATGATAAGAACGTTGATCGTTGATCGAATTTGGATCAGAAGCTACATTAGGAAGGATTTCTGCGGTGAAAAACTTTATGGGGTCAATCTCATGTAAGGTAAAATTGTTGCCATGAGAACGAGGTAGAACATACTTTTCAAGTAACTCATGAATATTAAGCCATTTAAAGTGTGTCCCTTTCAGGCAATTGTAGTAAAAACTATAACCATCAATATAAACTCTGGTTTTCATTATTATTTTTCTTAGCTGCAGAAATGAAAAAACCACTCTAAAGAGTGGCAATTTCTCCCAGTATCTGGGGTCAAGCCACACGAGATAATGGGTAGGTAGTAAAGCTATGTTAGTTCTAACGAACAGAAAAATCAACTCATATTGATAGTTTAAATCAAAGGGCAAAACCAATGGTCTGGCTCGAGTGAAAATATGAAAAAGGAATTGGCTATCTAACCTCGCCTTGAAACAAATCAAATCTATCTAATGCGTCTTGAACTGTATATACCGACCATCCTGCGCCTTTAAGCTCTCTAGAGCTCTTGTGATTAATCACCACCGCCACTTTCTGATTATCCCAACACAAGTCAATAGAGACTTCATTTCCCTTTATGTTCTTACTTACGCCAACCTTGCCACAGGGAAGTCGATTCTTTTGACACTTTGATATTAAGCCAACAAGAGCAGGATCGGCATAAAGCATTAGATCTTGGTAGCTGTCAAACGGAGTTACAACGCCCTGCTCTTCCCTTAGCTTGTTGATGGTCAAAGTTGTCTCGTTGCTCACGCACAAGTGACCATGATGAGGCTGTTTCCTGTGACAGTCAGCACACAAGGCTCTAAGGTTCGCCCTCTTGTTGTCTGCCTTGTTCCCGTTAACATGGTGAGTGTGAAGTAGCTTTTTGTGATCTTTTAGGCAAACACTGCAATGTTGACAGGTGTAATTCAGTTCGCTTCTGAAGCTCGATGATATCGATGCCCAATCAGGAGAGTACCCACCACTGTAGTAATCGGCAGTAGAGGTTGGTATTGTCTCGAAGTGGGAACTGTATGACTCAAACAACCTCACGAACGAGAAATTGATAATGAACGATTTCTGCTCCTCGTATGTCTTCTCGGTATAGCCCTCTACATTCAGTTCCTTCATACACATAATGCATGGTGATAAATCAGATTCACCCTTTGAGTCCTGACCTGAGTGAAAAGAACGACCAAAGACCGGAAACTTGCCATCGCTTCGACTTGTCACCACATATCTATTGTGAAAACGCCCTTTTTCGCGCATATCAATTATTGTTTTACACTCTGCGACATGAACACGCCTTGCAGACTTACACTTACCGTTACTAATAACTTCGCTTATGCTTGGCCCCTGGTCGGGTATGTAGAGCATTACCTGATGACCGTCGTAACTTAGTACACCATTTGAGCCGTCAATCTCATCTAACTGAATGTCTTTACCTAGTACCTTGCCTTGAACTAGACCACGAGTAACGCTCTCTAGATTGTCTGAGCGCCTTGTTAAGGTAAAATCAGATCTCACTGCCCCCAACGGGGCAATAGCTTTATACAGGGCGCCAAAGTCGATATTTAACTTCATCAGTTCTCACCAAGAATTTGTTTTATCTGTATGTCAGCGTTTGTAACGGCTCTAAACGAGACTCGACGTGATTTCTCTGGGTCTTCTAACCCGTCTACTTTGACCAACCTCGAGGAAGAGAACCCAACCGCAGCTACTCTGGAAGTTATCCAATCTGACTCTTCCGGCATTAAGCTGTAGCCGTATTGCAAAACGGAGCGCGTTCTACCTTGTGACAACCTCATATTGTAAAAATAAGCCTGCTCTTTGGTTGAGCCTCTAAGACCTGCGCTAGATGTGTGCCCCTCAATTCTCACTTCATCAATCGAGTCGCGAAACGGCTTAAGAACCTCGATATAGCGTGGGAAGAACTGATTTAAGATCCTCTTGTAAGCAGGCTTAATCTTTGTCTGGTTGTTTGCGAACAGTACGTCAGGTGACTTGAAGTTGAATGACAGAGTTTCCTTATCAATCTCTGCTCCCCATAAATCCAAATCGCCTTTGAATTCATTCACTAAAGCATCGTAAATGGCAACTTGGTTCTCTTGATAGGCAACTGCTACATCTTTTATCTTCTGGCTTTCTTTCTGAGTCTTGAGCATGAATACGATGGCGATAAATAAAAACACCATCATTAAGCCGGCCATTAGGTCTGAGATGGAAAGCCAATGCTCTCCATTCTCCTCTTCGGCGGCATTGCTTTTACCGAATATCTTGTCCATTAGGCAACTCGCTCGTTAACGATCTCATTCATTGCCTGAGTCAGCTTCACATAATCCTCTACAAACTTGCCTGTCACCTGAGTAAGAGCTCGTCCCATCTCAGTAATGACACGGTTAATCTCTTGCTGCATAGACTCATCAATCAACTTGAGCTGAGAATCTACCGCCTCGCCAGTTAACCCGACTTGGTTTCGAATACTCTCTTCCATCGCCTCGAACGTGCGTCTAGCTTGATTAATTTGCTGAGTTGATGCCTCGTCGATAACGTCAGACAACCTTTGTTGTAACTTATCTGCCGAATTAACAATCGCCTCAGACACTTTGTTGGTATCGGTAACTAGGTTCTGGTTAGCGGTGGTCATCGTTTCTGACATCTGCTTGGCATCAGTAACTAGCATTTCAATCATGCCGCGCATAGTGTTATTCAGATCAGAAACAGCGTCTTCTAGGTGCTGCTTGATAATTCCAGTTTGGTCTTGAAGGTAGTCGGAGCTTGTTTTGAGGCTTTCGTTCGTTCTAGCTGCATTATCTGTAAATTCAGTTGCAGCCAAATCTATAGACTTGCCGATAGTTTCAGAGCTCTCTATTAGCTTTTCGCTGACATTGTTTATGCCTTTCTCGGCTTCAGTGAGCATATCGGCATAGTGGGTATTAGCAGTCTCGACTGATTTAGATATACTACTCACCACATTCTCTATCTGGTTTTGAATCTCCGGCACGGCTTCAACCGCTTTGTCTCTCATATCCCTGAATGCACCAAGATGACTCTCAAGCTCAGATATTTGGTGATTGCAGACCTCCATGATTTCTTTAAGTTGAATCATAGCTTCAGGTATCACTTTACTGTGCTCGCTGATTGTCGCGACCGAAGACTCGGTAGAGGCAATTGATTTTACGCCCAGCTCATACTGGCTCTGCATTTTCTCGAGTTGGTTTTTGTAATCTTCTTGCCACCTAACGAGAAGCAACACTGCCTCGTTTAGCTGTTTGAAGTTGTCGCCAAACTGCTCTGTCAGATTGCTATTGAAGTCAGTAATAACCTGCTTAAGCGCCTCTATAACCTGCTCTGTCGCAGATTTCGACAAGACATCGGCAAACTCCTGCATCTTGAGCCACAAATTCGTGGAAAACTCTTTAAATCTCTCTTCTTCAGTTTCGGCCCTTTCATCAAGCGTCTTTCGGGATAGCTTAGCATTGTCGTTTATGTCGCTGCGAATCATCTTGAATTGACCAAGCAACGTAGACTCTTCGTTACCGACTAGAGCATCTTTCAAAGCCTTTGTTTCTGTGGATTGAGACTGTATTGCAGAAAGAATATCTTCCGGTGTCGCGCCAAGTTTTTGCTCTTTCGCTTTTTTGGGTTTGAAGAGAGGAATAGTGCTGAGCGTCTTAAGTAATAGAGATGCGAAGATCCCCATCAGACTCGTTATGAACGCTGTCTTAAGACCAGCTAGAAGTGGAGGTATGCTTGTTTCGATATTGCTTTGATCGAACTCTAACAAGCCAAGCACAATCCCGAAGAACGTACCGAATATACCCAATGTGGTTAAAAGAGTTGGTGCGTAGTTAACGAAATCTCTGTTTCTGCCTTTCTTTCCTAGCCAGATTGCTACAAAGAATACACCGATGATTAGCACTGCTACTAGGGTGCTTACAACCCCAGCACTTAGGCTTAAAAGAATCATCTCTAATTGTTCTAACATTATATATTCTCGTTGATTTAATAGTGGTTCGGCTTTATCTCCAACTTTGAAAGTGAAAGAGGAGATTAAGGATTATTTTTATAACATGGTTCACAGTCATAAGGTGCTGTCGAGTTGCCCTTATCTACATTGTTTATCTGATCCGTTTTTGTGTTCATTCATAATCGAGATGAGGAACCAACATTTACTGATCTGTATAAATCAACAATGGTTCAAGTTAGAGATAAATAGAGCCAGATTTAACGTAACCTCATGTAATATTAGCCAAAAATAAGACATTTTAGTTAGCGCTAATTTTACTTATCGCGTTAGCTTCCCACAACTTACTTTGCAATCCCTTTAGTTATTGATATTTCGCCAAATAGCAAAGACAATAGCTAATAAACATCAAGAATCTTGATAGGTAGAATGTTTACCGTGACAATTTCTAGTTCGAAAGTGTCCAGAGGCGTTAAAGCTGGGCTAACTCAGATTATAAGACTCAAAGTGGTATTTATGGGGGGATATAACTGAATAGAACCAAAACGCTTAACAAGTAGTGCTGTGTTGTCACGAAGAACGCCTCCTCATGGGAGACGTCTTTATCTACAATTCCCGCGTTAAGCTGGATCTTGCAAATACGGCTTATCGGCTACAACAAAGGGTTTAAACTCAGTGTGTGTAATGCGTGTTTTGTCCAACTTGTTCTTTGCTGTCCATTGAGTGTTATCTCTTAGGTACTTTCTGTTGTCTTCAGATTTCGATTTACCAACTAGCCCTAAATGATAATTCATTTCATGAACTTCGCTAAAATTCACGTAATCCCAATCGTTCATCGGAAAAACCTCCTTTAAATTATGCAACATTGCATATATGCATATATAGGCACCAAGAAAGGTTTTCAAGGGGAACGAAAGAAAGATATGTCGTCCACCCAACCATTGTTGGGTAGAATTTGAACTCATTCACATCCTATTTATGTACGTTTGCCCTTCTAGAAAGTTATCCATCCTTATAATATTCTTCACGGTGACTCCCCGTGATGTATCACGGAGGTAAATTCGACCTATCTATCAGCACTCACATAGCCCTGCTCTAGTTGCAAGCTTGCGCGCTAGTTTTTACACGCCTAGAGATAAGTGATTGTTAGTCAATAGAAAACTCTAGTAGACTTACCATGTTAGTTTAAGTTCGGAACTTCTAAAACTGAAGACTCTCGCTAGAAACTATTTTAATGGCTTATACTTAAAGAGTTTTACTCATGTACGACATAGATATTACTTACGAATCAGCAAAAGAGCTTATTGATGAACTCTTAGGTGATAACATTTTCAACCCAAAAAGCTTATTTGATGTGAGTGAAAAATATGTTTGTAACTATATTTTTCGTGGACAAGGTAACAAGTCCTGGTCTCTATTGCCAACTGCTCACCGTGACGAAAGTAGCTTGAAGGATTTCACGCCTCAATCTCCAGTAAATCGAAGTGATGTTGGCCAATACTTGAAACTTCATAATCATGCAGAAATTCGCTCTGTATATCTATTTCTAGAAGCTGCTGATCATATCGGTTTACAGACTCCTATTGATTACAACCTTTTCAAAGGAGTAGTAACTGAAGACGATGATACATTCGATCACCAACTTCTCCCTAGTATTGCTTTGGCACAACACCATGGTGTACCGACTCGTTTATTAGATTGGACTGAGTCTCCTTTTGTAGCTGCCTATTTCGCCGCTAATTCAGCGTTAAACAATGCACCGGATACTCATTTTTCCATTCTTTGTATTAATACCAACATAATCAAAAATATTGAAAGTATAAACTTAATCTCGACGCCCAAAGTTAATAACAATTTTTTACGCGCGCAACGAGGTTTATTCACCCTAGTGAACACGTCTAATCATTTTTATAAAGCAAAAAAACGGTGGCCGACTTTGGAAGAAACTGTGATCAGTGAACGCTCGAAGTCATTAAATTACGCACGTCCTCCAACCGTTCGTCTATCATTACCGTCGTCAGAAGCTAAAGAATTATTGAAGCTTCTATATAGGTTAGATATATCTAAATTAACTCTCATGCCTTCCTTAGAAAATGCCGCAACGTCATTCAAGAACAAAAGGATGCTATGGGGAAATAGTTAGTTTGTAGTCTTTTTTGTTGTTAAAAAACCGAACTCAATGAGTCCGGCTTCTTTCTCCTTGATATGACCAAAAAGGAGGACTGGCTAATCCACAAACAAGACACCTCTTTGCACCAGTCATGGTCACCTTATCAACAAGAGTCACGTCGTGTTAGTTAATGTAATTTATACTTTGAATTCGCATTGATAAACCATACTTTTCTCATCCTAGTTTTTGATTTTGCCTATCGCCTTAACAAGACCAAACCAGTGCATCGACGTCTAATAGCATTGATAAAATCAGAATAAACAATAGGTTGTGCCTTTCATACCAAACATAATCAGATATTGTGCGTCATGTTTGATGTATCAAATGACCAACTTGCTTTAACTGTGTTCTCGTCGTAATTTGTATGCGTTAGATTTTATATGTCAAGGATATGAAATGGCTAAGTTTTTAAACACAAGTGCTACAAACTACTATTTAGAAGAACTTATTAAGAATGCATCTGAAAGGTTGATACTCATCAGCCCTTTTTTGAAACTTAATGACCGAATCAGAGAGCTACTAGAAGATAAAGATCGATTAAAAATCGACATCAGAATTGTTTATGGAAAAAGCGAACTACAACCAGATGAGATTAACTGGCTTAAAGGTTTATCTTACATCCGTACTAGTTTCTGTAAAAACCTTCACGCTAAGTGCTACATTAACGAAAGCTCTTGTATCATCACTAGCTTAAACCTATATGAGTTCAGTCAAGTAAATAATAATGAAATGGGTATCTTCATCGACAGAGATGAAGACTCAGAGATTTACAAAGACTCTTATGAAGAAGCTCAACGTATTATTCGTATTAGTGATGAAGTTAGGATTTCACTAGAAAAGGTTTCATCTGACGCAGCTGAACCTGCAATTAGTGATGAATCAAATGCAGTTTTTGAAGAAACGAAAGTTACGTCTTCTAAACTCGCAAAGAAACATAAGCTAAAAACTGACGATTTTCTTCAAGCCTGTGTGTCGAAAGGGTATCTCTCGTTAGAAGATGGGAAACACACTTTAACTGAATCAGGCAAAGAACAAGGTGCTGAATTCAAATACAGCAAACGATTTGGTCCTTACTTTATTTGGCCTGAAGCTATCGATGTAGTTTAAGCCATGAAAAAGCCGAACTCAATGAGTCCGGCTTATTAAAATCAACAGTACGTGCAAGTGCTTTGCTACATATCGTCAGCTTTTACTGCTGTTGATATGAATGTTGTCCATACATCATCATGCTTTATAGTTACAAACTGCCCATCGTCGTCGCTATGCTTTTTTACTATCTCAGAACTTTCCAGATCTTTATTAGTAGGTTCAGCATGAACGTGACAATGTCTTGACCCCGTAGGAACACCCCAAGCTGAACAGTTTGTTCGACAATAATGACAACCGTCAGAAGCTGTACGTCCGGGATGACTCAATGTCGGCATTGAAACTGTAGAAATAGTTAAACCAACGAGTAATAACAACTTTTTCATAATAGTACTCATCTTTTTATAAGGAGAGTTAATCTATCACTTTCATATGGCATAAACTGCGACTTAGATCATTCACCTAATGTTCAACAATATACGTATTCTATGGCCTGATCTTTGATAATGCTTCTAGCAAGTTTTAGTAGGTGCGTTGAGGTTTTAATCTCTAGATCCGATTGAATCCCCAAAAGAGCAATTCCTGCTAATATTTGTTGTGGCCTAACCACTTGGCCAGTTGGTAGCTCCATTCTATCGTATAACATTTTGAACTGTACCCAGTCCTCACAGTTTTGAAACACAGTTCAGCTACCTAGTCATTTGGCACTCTAACTCTCGAAAAATGTAATTCTTACTCATTTCGCGATACTTAAATGATAAAAGCTCTAAATACAAGAGGTTGAACTGATTTTATAAGATATGCATCATTAAACATAATCAGACAAAGTGCGCACTGTACGAAGAAGTACTAATTGGCAAATTTGCCTTATAAAAAGTTATTCATTAATCGCTAATGTTAGAATTCCTGAAACACATTTATGTCCAAAAACGTTTTTGAAACGGCTCAATCTTAATTGTGATCACCAAGCTATTCTGTCGTATCTTAGCCTTGGCAGTCGTAATACACCTCTTTTGCAGCTTGTAGCCCTATTTCAGATTTCATCAAACCGAACAAAAGCGCCTCACTCAGTGTGGGCGCTTTTTTGTTTTCCTTCACAAGGAGTTTTTCTATGTCTACGACTCGTGGTGGTCAAATCACTTTTCACAACATTCGAATGTGGTGGCAAGTGAACGTGACCACAATCAAGTACCTCAATATCTTCGCGGCCTTGCTCGGCCTTCTCACCACTTACCTCCTCACCTCGGCCAACACATTAACGGGTGCCTACTACTACAGTATCTTTTGGCTGTTCAACAAATTAGGTTTTAGCCTAAAGCGCAACGTGGTGATCGAATGGGAAGAGCAACGCTACAGCAGCACCCTTGGCCAACAACTGCAAAACCCCATATTGTCACAGTGCTACCAAGAATTACTGCAAGCCCTGTTCGTTGGCCTAGTAGTCTCTGTGGTCACTTCCACCGTGCTGTTTGTGATTATCAACCACTGGTTTAAGAGAAAAGGGCAAGAGCAAAGCGAAGATAACCACATTCGCGGCTTTCAATTGGCTGAGCCTAAAGCCGTCACCGCAGAACTAAAAAAGAAGAAAAAACTCTCTCCTTTTGCGCTCGATGGTCACAAGCTTTTTGTTGATAGGTTTGAGGTCAAGCACTTAATGATTGACGGTACCACAGGCGCAGGTAAATCCGTTGCGATTCGCAAGCTATTGCGCTGGATACGGGCGCGAGGCGATAAAGCCATCATCTACGATAAAGGCTGCGATTTTGTCAGTAAATTCTATGACCCGCATAAAGACGTGATTTTAAATCCCTTCGATGAGCGTTGCGCTGCCTGGGATATTTGGAGTGATGCCAAAGAAGCCCCTGACTTTGAATCGCTCGCGGCCGCGCTTATTCCACAACACGGCGAAGGCGATCCGTTTTGGGTGGATTCCGCACGAACCATTTTCGCAGCAACCACCTATCAAATGATGCTCGATGACAAACACGAATGTACCATTGAAAATTTGCTGCACATTATCTTAACATCTGAGCTTTCAACGTTAGGTGAACACTTAAAAGGCACCGAAGCCAGCTCCCTAGTCTCGAAAAGTATCGAGAAGACGGCGATATCCATCAAATCGGTCCTGGCGACTTACATTAAGTCTTTGCGTTACTTACATGGTTTGGATGAAAAAGACGCCCAAGGTCACCGTAAACATGCGCCATTTTCGATCACAGATTGGGTGCAAGATGAATCCCAGCAAGGGTTTTTATTCCTATCGAGCAATGCAAGACAACACACCGCACTCAGACCACTGATCTCTATGTGGCTCGCGATTGCCTCCAACGCCATTCTAGGGATGGAGCCCGATGACGACCGCCGAATTTGGGTGGTCATCGATGAAATGCCTACATTACATAAACTGCCTGAACTCACGCACATTATTTCTGAAGTGCGTAAATTTGGAGGGTGTTATTTACTGGGTTTGCAATCTTACGCTCAATTAGAAACCACTTACGGGCGCAACGCGGCGAGAGTCATTTTTGATTTGCTCAACACGCGTTTTTTCTTCCGCGCCCCTTCAAAAGCGATGGCCACCATTTCCTCGGATGATCTTGGTGAGCAAGAAATCGATATCTCACGAGAAAATATCTCTTACGGGGCGAACGCATTGCGTGACGGTGTCTCACTCGGCCATCAAAACAAAACGCGTCCTGTGGTTTCTCCTGCCGAAATCCAAGGTTTGGATGATTTAGAGTGTTACTTACGCACCCCTAACTCTATGCTCATCACTAAGCTGCAACTGAAGTACGACCGCATGAGCAATCTCCAACCCTCCTTCATCAAACGCAGCCTACCAGGCGGGAAAGCAATGGAGAGTATCGACCAAGCCTTGATTTTTCATGAGTTAATTGCGTTGCATGAGCTCGATGAAACCCAAAGAAACCGATTACTTGCCATTCAACAAAGTACCTATGAAGACGAAGAAGAGCAGCAGCAAACCAGAACCCATCAAAAACAAACCCTTACCAAAGCACCGAAAAAGGAAAACCCGACCAATAACGCAGCCCAAAACCAACAGCTCGCTGAAAACACACAAAATGAACTACAACAAGAGACCGAAGAGGCGTCCATGACACAAGCAGAAACGGGCGAGATGTACGATTAACCACACGAAATGAAACATCAAGGAACATTTAGAGACCGAACACAATCTTGCCCTCCCCTGTAAAAAGCCTTTACCACCCTTCCATTCACATCAACGCCGTCCGCTACCCCATTCGTACCACACCCAAATCACCGGCATTGCGCTGACGTGGCGGCTTTGCTGCGCCCCAACAAAAGGAAAACACCTTATGATGTCCATTAGCCCTCTTAAATCCGCCTCTGGCGCCGCCAAGTATTACTTAAACGAAGAAAACACCCAAGAGACCCCTGACATTTCTCTCGAAAAAGACAGCAACGACAACTACTACCTTAAAGAAAACAGTCCCAATGAAAACACCTTTTGGCATGGTCAGTTAGCCGAAGAAGCAGGCCTACTCGGTAAACCGGTTGACCAAAAAACGTTAGAGTCCGTTTTATCTGGACACCTAGGCCATGAAACCATCAAAGGCAAACGCGACGATCATAAATCGGGGTTTGACCTAACCTTTTCTGCGCCAAAATCGGTCAGTGTACTTGCTCTCGTCGGGGGTGACACACGTTTAGTCGATGCGCATAACACGGCGGTCAAATTCGCGCTATCGCAATTAGAAAAAGACGTAGCACAAGCCACGCACATCAATGACGAAGGCGCTCGTGAGTTCATCAATACCGAATCCATGGCCTTTGCGGTCGTGCGCCATAAAACCAGTCGTGAAAACGACCCACAACTCCATTCCCACGCTTTGACGGCAAACATGACACGCGACAAAGAAGGGCAACTGCGTACACTCGCCTCTTCTCTCAAACAAAAAGGCGGCGTCATCAATGGGACAGGCGAGCGCATTTACAACTTCCAAAAGTACTACACCGCTCTTTACCAGAGTCAGCTTGCCAAAGAGAGCGAACAAATGGGTTATCAAATGCAAGGCGTGGGTAACGGCCAATTTGAAGCCAAAGGCCTCCCTCAAATCCTCCTTGATACGTTTTCTACTCGCAAACAACAGCTCGACCAACAAGCCTTAGTTTTTGGGGGGACGCAAGCGGCAAAAGATGTAGCCGCACTCGATACTCGCAAAGCCAAAACCTACGAAAGTGAGGCAACGCTCAATGCTCGCTGGCAACAAACGGTGTGCAATAAAGGCTATCAGCCCGAAGACTTGGTTAAAAACGCCCTCGGCATAGCTCAACAAGAGCATCACCCTGAACAAATCGCTAAAGACGCGTTTAGTCGCGCCGTTGAACACTTAGGGCAATACAACACGGCATTAAAACTGGAAAAGATTATAGAATTAGCCACGGCCGAGTTTACCAAAGGCGGCGTACAAGCCAATGCAATTGACCTTAAAGTGGTCGCAGACCAATGGGTGAAAGACGGGGCGCTTATCCCCCTTTCCATGAAAGGTCAATACACCACTCAAACCATGCTGAAAACCGAACAAGTGTTAATGGCGGCCAGCAAAGGGCGTACGCACCATATGCGTACTCCCGTCAATGACGCTACGTTAGATAAACTGAACCTCACTCAAGGCAACCGCCAAAAGGTGGCGGACATTTACCAGTCCACCAAACAGTTTCATGTGGTCAATGTGTTTGGTAACAGTGAGCAAATCGCGCAAAACCTATTGAACGTCGGCAACCATGTCGGTAAACGTGTCCACTTAGTGTCACAAAACGCCAAAGACAAACACCGTCATAGCCAAACCATCCAACGTGAAAGTCATACGATCGCAGCCTGGGTAAAACACCGATTTCAAGAAGAGCAGCGTCACTCTGTCCATAGTTTATTGCACTCAGACGTCCCTATGACCAACAAAGACATCCTTCTCGTCGACAGCGCCCACAAAATGAGCGCCAATGAGTTGATGGCTTTAAATACAAAAGCTAAGGGCTCGGGGAGCAAAGTCATCTTGCTGAACAACACGTCCAGTCGCCAAGGTTTTAAAGCCTATAACGCCATCGAGCTTTACCGCAAAGGCAACGTCGTCTCGCACTCTTGGGTAGACAGCAAACAGATAGACAGTAAGGTTGCCTTGCACAACAGCGATACGCGCACCCTCGCCAGAGCTTATACCTACTTATCAAACAAAGAAGACACACAAGTGCTGGCGACTTCTCACGTTGAACAACGAAGATTGACGGACGCGATCCGGACCTCTCTGCAGAACGAGGGTCAACTTGCCCGCAGTGGCATCACCTTGTTGACTCAGCAGCCTCATTATTTGTCTAAACCCCAACAGGAGTTAGCGCAACACTACAAGCCGGGCATGACCCTTCGCCATTGGGAAGAGGGAAAACCTCAAGAATTAGTGGTTTCAACATCGGATAAGGCAAACAATCGAGTCCATGTCCTCAGCAAAACCGATGGCCAAGAATACACCCTCGATCCCGCTTCCGCCGGATTCAAAGCCCTCAACATGCAGCTCTTTAAACCTGAATCGTTACAAGTCAACCAAGGTGAACGCCTCATAACCACCGGTAAGCACTTTCCATCCGGGTTGAACGCCAATGAACATTACGTGGTCACGGATATCTCTAAAGAAGCCCTAACGTTAACCGACACGCAAGGCGAATCAAAAACCTTATCCGTTGCAGCGCTGAAAGACGCACCACTAAAATACGACTATGTGCATTCCACCAGTCATATCGAACCAAGGCCGCACACTCTCATTTCAGGCAAAGCCTTTATGCTATCCAAAGCGCTCTTCCATGATCTGACCGAGAAAAGCGCGCGCATCGATGTGTTTACCGACAACCCCGATAAAGCCCAGGCCGCGCTTGAGAAAAGCGAAGTGAAGCTTTCTGCTATCGAGCGAGTGATGCACACTCAAAGTGTCAACGACCGCTACCTGACTGACACCACCGCCCTCACCGTCAAAAGCGACATCAAGCAAGCCCTCAACCTCTTAAACAAAGAGCAAAATTCACCACTGCAAGAGAAAGCGTTGAACTTTGCCCTGAGTCATCTTTCTGAAAAAGAAGCGGCGTTTACACAAAAAGCGTTAGTCGTCGAAGCGATCCGTTACGCTTTTGAAGAGGCCAATCAACCGATAATCAAAGAGCAAATTGAAACAGAGCTCGCCAAACGAAGTGATGTCCTCTCTGCCGAATACAACGATGGCACACGCTGGACCACCCAAGCGGCGCTCGATACCGAAAAGCACATTTTACGGAACATTGATCAAGGGAAAAATCAACACAAGCCGTTTGCCACCCACAAACAAGTCAGAGATTATCTCGATGCACAGCCTCGCCTTACCCAAGGGCAAAAGGACGGCATCACCCTTATCTCAACGACCAAAGACAGTTTTGTGGCCGTGCAAGGTTTGGCAGGCACAGGTAAA
Source organism: Vibrio sp. 1F263 (assembly GCF_041439035.1). NCBI lineage: Bacteria > Pseudomonadati > Pseudomonadota > Gammaproteobacteria > Vibrionales > Vibrionaceae > Vibrio > Vibrio sp. 1F263. The sequence goes on from NZ_JBGONI010000002.1 coordinate 280,611, forward strand.
TCCACCCTGCTCGAATCCAACATTGAATTGATTCAACACGCTAGCCAAGCCAGTACACACTCACCTTCGCAAGTGATCGGTCTGGCGCCAACTCACGCCGCCGTCAGCGAACTGGAAAGCAAAGGGATACAAGCGCAAACGCTGGAAAGCTTACTGACCGACCTAAGACGTGGCATCACCTTACCAGAGGACTACAAAAACACCCTATTCTTCCTCGATGAAAGCTCGATGGTCAGCAACCAACAAGCCAAAGAGCTCACCGACCTTGTATTACAAAGCGGCTCCAAAGCCACCTTGCTTGGGGATAAAGAGCAGCTGCTTTCTCTTAATGCCGGTAAACCGTTTGAATTGAGCATGAGCCAAGGACTCCTCGATACGGCTTTTATGACCGACATCATTCGTCAGAAGAATGAAATACTGCTTGGCGCCGTGCACAACATTGTTGATAAACAGCCAGACAGCGCCCTCAGTAAACTCTCTCAGCAAGGCCCTGATACGCTCGGTAGCACGCAACATATCATTTCCACCCTCGATGAGAGTGCGAAAGACCAAAGCAAAGCACAGCTAATCGCCACCGAAAAGCTGCCTTACGCTGTAGCGCAGGACTACCTTGCCCGTACGCCCGAAACGCGAGAAAACACGCTTATCATTGCTTACACGAATAATGAGCGTGACCACATCACTGAGCACATTCGTGTCGGACTGATGAAAACACGGGAGATAGGCCAAGAGAACATCACCACCACCCGATTGCGCTCTACAGGTGATAGCAAAGAAGAGTTAGCCACTATGATGCCTTATCAGAAAGGGCTCATTTTAAGCACCAAACCAGGAGAGTACGACCTCATTACCCACGTTGATTCGGAGCACGGTGTGGTGACACTTCAAGACGTGAATACAGGTAAGACAAAACCGTTTTTGCCACGCAACAAAGACCACAAATACACGTCACTCTTCGCTCAATCAGAAAAGCCGCTTTCAACCGGTGATAAAATCATGACCCGCTTTACCGACAAAGCGCGAGGCATTAAAGCCAATGTGGAATACACCATCAGCCATGCCACCAAGGAAGAAATCACCGCGCTTTCGAAAGAGGGGCAAACGTTAAACCTCAACCCAAACCAACTCAAAGATGGGCATTGGGATTACGCTTACACCAGAACCGCAGATATGGCGCAAGGAGCGACGTATCAGTCCGTCATTACCACCCTCAAAGGCAAAGGCGCACTGACGAACTTAAGACGCGCTTACATCGATTTGAGCCGGGCGAGTACTCATGTAAAACTCTTTACCGACAACCCAAAACAGATGATGAAGAGCTGGTTATCGAAAGAGGTCAATAAACACAGTGCCATTGAAACCATTGATAACATTGCACCACAAAGTACCCCTTACTTTAATGACAAAGCCCTACCTCATGAAGACGTTCGTTATCAAAATAGAAACGGAGATTTTGACTACAACCAATTTAAAGAGCACATCAACCAAGCATTACCTAAATACACCGAAAGCTTAGCCATCAACCTATTGGGACAACCAAACCCATCTAAATCAGACCGTGATTATCTCACCTTTGGCATTGGGAAATCGGCTATAAAAGTATCGTTAACGGGTGAGTATCGAGGGTATTTCAAAGACTATACAACCGGTGAAAAAGGCTCACTAATCAATTTAATGATGAATAGTAAGAAAATAGATTATAAGGAGGCAATGAAAGAAGCCCACAAAATGCTCAATGAGCCAGAAAGATACCAACTGGAAGAAAACAGCAAACATGAAAAATTGCTCAACACTACCCCAAGACATATTGCGCAGTTTGAAGAAAGGGCAAAAGAGTATATACAAACCAGTCAACCACTCACGGGCACATTGGCAGAGATCTACCTAAATAAATTCGGGATTGAACACCCTAAAAATGACCATGTTCACTTTCATCAAACGGTATATTCCTCAGAGGACAAAACATTTCACCCGGCGATGATAACCAACATTCACGATAAAAAAGGAGAAACAAAAGCGATCGAAGTCACTTATTTAGACGGGCAAGGAAATAAAGATCCGGCACTCGAGATCAATCCAAGGACATTAGGCACTAAATCCAAACAAATGACGCAATTTCATCAAGGCAGTGATTTGCACACTACCATCATCAGTACCTCAATAGAAAATGCTTTTATTATCAATCAAGCTCACCAAGGTCAATACGACATTATCAATGTCAATCATAAGAATGACATCCAGAATATTTCCACCGATGAACTCAGACAGAATATAGTGATTGTCCTGAGTCAAGGCAATACTGAGTTGAACCCCAACAACATTGAAAAAATCATGGCGAACTTTTCAGATAGAGATATTCATTTTGTTTCACCTGACAACATGCTTGAGGAAATTAAACAGGGTATTGAACAATACCATCAACAAGCGCATCAACAAAAAGAGGAATTCGACACACCCACTCAAGACCATGATTCATTAACCGACAAGCCGGACACTGATATTAATCAACACAAAAAAGAAATCAAAGATAAAGAGCTTGATCACTTCGACAGTAAAGAAGCCTCCCCTCAAAAATCGTTTGATTTTAATCATGAGCGTGACAACAACAATGACCAATATAATAAACCAGATAAAGAGTTAGAGCGGTAGAAAAAGGGTATGTCCAATGGACTACCCTTTTTTTTCGCCTGCCAGAAACTCATCAACTTTATTATCAATATCAGATTTAACCTGTTGCCTAAAGGGTTTGGATTCTTTTTGATCTCGGAATAATTTTTCACCATCAAAGGTTTGTCCATGAACCACATCAGTGATCGCAGATGAGCCGCGAACGACACGATAAATCTCTTCCATCAACGCACGGTTCGATGGACTATCATCCTCACTGTCATTGAGTTTGATGCGCAGTGCCAACATCAAAAGTTGCCGTGTAGCCTCTGCATCACTTAACGCTTCCTTATCCCTAAACGTCTTAAAATCTTGCGCTAACTTTCCACGTAAAGAACTTTGTAGCGGATAAGAACGTGTCATATTGCCCTCCTCAAGCTCAATTAAAAGCATTATTATTTCAATGAAATTTCAATCAACTAATTTTATAAAATACTCCTCAGTACTTGTCAATAAAGGGATCAATCAACATTCAATGATTTCAAATTGTAAATGCATTGAAAATGCTCTCATCGCTTTATCTATAAGGGATCAATCAATATTCATTGAAAATATATATTTATCCATTGAAATTTAATCGGCTAATTAGTGTAATTTTTGAAAATTTTCTGACTTTACTTTAAGCGACTATTATCTTTTTAAGTTTTTGTTTTTATTGTCTTTATGTTTATCACAGACAACCATTTGCATTGATTTCAATGCGCCGTAGGGTGTGGTCACCAACTCAACTAACCAACAACTCAGAACGAATGATCTGAGTTCCTTAATCAAAGCGACGGGAAAAACTGACAGCGAAAGACAAAAGCCGACCAGGTGGCGAATGAATCTGACGAACGAGGGATGCGGGGGATCTGGAAATTGAAGGAAGAAAGCGAGAGGAAAAGCTAAAGACCTTGCACCGTTATGGTGCAAGGCCTTTTATTTAACGTTAGGATTAAAATAAACCGATTGGACTTTTTGGATGTATATTTTTCTGGCGTTCTCGGTGCGTTTGGAAAAACCCGCATTATACGCGCCGACACTGTTCCAGTTATAACCATGACTAGAAAAGTTAGAACTTAATACCCATGCGCCAAGATGAACATTAAAGCAAGGATTATAGATATTTGTTTCATTCACATTAAATTCGGATAGTCGATCAAACCAATGGGAATTAATTTGCATCAATCCAAAATCACGGCTGATGACTTGACCGGATTGGTTTTTATTTTCATTGTACGCGTTCGGCTTTAGGCTACTTTCTACCGTGGCGATGGATTTTAAAAGCTGTGGAGCGACATTATAAAATCGCCCTGCCTCATCAAAGCAAAAAGCCCAACTGAAACACGGCGATAACAACGAAAGATAAAGTAATGGTTTCATCATAAAAAAGAGCCCTAATAATAGGACTCTCATTTTATGCCATCCCATTGAGATATCAATATTCACAAGGTAATAAAATTGTGGTCACGCTGCGGTCACGTTCAGTTATTATCCAAACCGATTGGTCACAAATCGTATAATTCGATATCACTCTCTCGCCTGTTTTGGTTGCTTCGTCATTGGTGATTTTATCTTCAATGCAAGTCTCTCCCCAATCTCCACTTTGGTGACGCTGCAAATAAATCGACAAGTTAGCACCGACATTATTATCTAATAACTGCTCAATACCTTGCGTATAGACCACTTTACCCAACGAAAACGGAACGGCCGTACAAACGTAACATTTTGCTTTCGTTTCTTCTCTATCTTGTGTAGCATTCAGAATGTTCATTAAATCTAACTCCGATGTAATTGAACATGCCTTGATATTTGAGACAGCAAATATCAAGGCGCTTTATTTTCACGCTTAATAAACGTCTTCCGTTTTACGAATATGATTAAACACTTCATGAATTTCATCGTAAGTGATGCCATACCCTTCGAGCTTTTCCACACAGTCACAAATATCATTGGTGTAGAAACACTCATGATTAAATAACTCACGACGAATGATCGCTTTTTTTCCGTTCTCTTTGATATCTTCGGCGATCCCTTCTTGAGCGATAGAATCTAAACGAGTCATTAATTGCTTGGCATTATCAACTGGGCAAATTAACCCCATACCTAGCGACGCATATTTCACGCCCTCTTTTTTTTCATCATCGAACTGTTGATTAGAAAAAGCAAAGAACGCCCCTGCCTCATTAAAAGCCTGAGTTTGTTTGTCTTGAATATAGTGTGAGAGATATTTCATCTTTTAAGTCTCCATTTTATAATTAAGGGGATGATCCACTCTTTTATGTTTCGATGTATTGATGGTTGTTTGTCACCCATCCTATGACTACAGCACGACTATTCAGCCCTACCTTATTTGTTTCAGTAATCACATGACCTCTCGCGATGCCTTGCCCCCAGTACGGCTTATTGAGTTCTGTTTCTGGGAACAAAACCGTCAGTTCTAGCCAAACACTGGAATGCCTGGCTCTTGCTTTTACATGAGCGGCAATCACGACAATATTTTTCACAGATATTGATCCTGATAGGACAACATCACGACTTAGCCCTACTGGGTGCACGCCCAAAGAGATATCATTTTTTGGTGAGCTTTCGTGGCCAGCGGCGAAACGCTGGTCGCTGAAATTCGATTTAGAGAGAGTTGGGGTTGATTGTCGTTGTGCCATGAGGAGTTTCCTTTCTGTTTGAGTATCACTTTTATGGAGCCGCTTGGCTGTCCCTACCTCAAACATGGTTCTTCTCTGCAGGGGCGCGAAGCGTTCATTTACCCTTGCAGAGAAGGTTCTGATTGAGGAGGGTTAACAGCCTGCGAGCCCCATCAAATGATGCGAGTCGAAAGGGAAATCGGCACATAAGACAGCAAGCCCTTACTCGAACTTAATTGAAATCAGTGAAAGGTAACGAGGAGGCACGACGAGGCGCAGCTACGCAGTAGCGCAGGCGTTCAGGATTGCAGCGATATCCTTTTAGATAGGGGCTGTAGAGAGGCACAGCCTGGGGCGGCACGCAGTGACTCACCAGGGTGATGCCACTCTTAGGCCATAGATGAAAGATACAAGCGAAAAGCCTTGCCCGAAGGGTAACGCCCAACTCAAGCCGTTACCACAACGCAGCACTTAAAATCAGCCTTAAACCGTCATAATAAAAAAGCCGCCTATCAAGCCCTATAAGACAAGAATCAACAAAACGACACCATGACAAAGCAATATAATCAAACATAGAGCAAATGGGCGTACTGTGGTACTGAGAGCCGTTTTGACGACCGCTTGCGGTCGAGCCTTTGGCTCAACCTCTTTTAGCGCAGAAACCCAAGCGTACACAGCAATCACGAGGTAAAAAAAATGCCTCTAGGATAAGAGGCATTTCAGAAAACATATTTGTACATTAAGCGGTGATATGACTGCCAACCCAAAACGCGGCACCGGCTACCGTCGCAATCATCGCAAAGGCAGTAGCAATAATGAGGTTTTTAAGGGAACTCACTTCATTACGAACCCCCAGGACCTCATTCCGTACCCCTTGAATATCAGATTTCAGCTCATTACGAACCGCTTCGATCTTCTGATCGAGTTCTTTCCGCGTATCATTTAACTGCTCTTGAGTGGCAGCATGAGCGGTTAGGTTGATCAGCT